>JABIXC010000008.1 GCA_018666775.1 Rhodospirillales bacterium
AATGGTGATGCCTGGAGATAATGTGTCGGTGACGGTTACGTTGATTAACCCCATCGCCATGGAAGAAGGACTGCGTTTCGCCATTCGCGAAGGTGGCCGCACTGTTGGCGCCGGCGTCGTCTCTAAAATTATCGAATAAGCGTGATCTGAGGACGGAAAGAGATTATGGAAAACCAGAATATCCGCATCAGGCTGAAAGCCTTTGACCATCGCTTGCTGGACCAGTCCGCAAGTGAAATCGTCGGCACGGCCAAGCGTACAGGTGCTCAGGTGCGGGGACCCATTCCTTTGCCGACCAAAATTGAAAAGTTTACATTGCTGCGTTCACCCCATGTTGACAAAAAATCTCGGGAACAGTTCGAGATCAGAACGCACAAACGCCTTTTGGATATCATTGATCCAACCCCGCAGACGGTAGACGCGCTGATGAAGCTCGACCTAGCCGCCGGCGTGGATGTTGAGATCAGGCTTTAAGCGAATATTGGAAGATTGTGGATAACGCCATGCGCACCGGATTGATCGCAGAAAAAATGGGTATGACCCGTATCTTTACGGATAAGGGACAAGCTGTGCCCGTGACCGTGCTTCGCCTTGATAATTGTCAGGTCGTTGCTCAGAAGACCCAGGAAAAAGATGGCTACACCGCCCTGCAATTGGGTGTGGGTACTGCCAAGGTCAAAAATGTATCGAAACCAGCCCGTGGGCACTTTGCCAAGGCAAAGGTAGAGCCCAAACGCAAAGTTGTTGAATTTCGCGTGGCCGAAGATGCCATGGTGGATGTTGGTACCGAAATTAAGCCAAGCCATTTTGTTGCTGGTCAAAAAGTTGATGTTGTCGGGACCTCCATTGGTAAGGGTTTCGCAGGCGCCATGAAGCGTCATAACTTTGCTGGCCTCGAAGCATCACATGGTGTGTCAATCTCCCACAGGTCCCATGGGTCTACGGGTAACTCTCAAGACCCAGGCCGTGTGTTTAAAGGCAAGAAAATGGCCGGCCATATGGGTGACACCCGGATCACAACTCAGAATTTGGAAATTGTTTCCACCGATGATGACGAAGGCCTGATTTTGGTCAAAGGTGCAATCCCCGGTTCAAAGGGTGGGTTTGTCCTTATTTCTGATGCCATTAAAAAGGCGCGTCCAGATGATGCACCTTATCCTGCAGGTGTCGTTTCAGTGGCAAGTGCCGAAGAAGCCGCACCAGTAGAAGCAGCACCAGAAGAAGAAGCAGCACCAGAAGAAGCAGCACCAGAAGGTGATAATAATGAATCCGCCGAAACCGGCGATGAGAAAAAAGAGGATTAGGGCCGATGAAGGTTGATATCATCAATCTTGAAGCAAAGAATGTCGGCTCCATTGATTTGGTTGACGCAATCTTTGGTGTCACCGTCAGACGTGATGTTCTCCAACGTGTGGTCAACTGGCAGCGTGCGAAAAGCCGCGCCGGCACCCATAAGACAAAGACTGTGTCTGAAGTCAGCGGCACCACAAAAAAGCCATTTGCTCAAAAGGGCACTGGTCGTGCCCGTGCGGGTACATTGCGTGCCACGCAGCATCGTGGCGGCGCAACCATGTTTGGCCCAGTTGTGCGTACCCACAACACCAAGCTGACCAAGAAATTCCGCAAATTGGGTTTGCGTACCGCACTTTCTTCAAAGCAGGCCGCTGGCGAACTGGTGGTTCTGGATGAAGCCAAAATGAAAGATGCAAAGACCAAAATTCTTGCATCGCACGTTGAGAAATTGGGCTGGGGTTCGGCGCTTATTATTGATGGTCCAGAGGTAGATAGGGACTTTCTTAAAGCCGCACGGAACATTCCCGGAATTGATATCCTGCCCAGCAGCGGTGCCAATGTTTACGATATCATGCGCAGGCAAACCCTGATCCTGACCAAGGATGCGGTAACCGCGCTGGAAGTGAGGCTGAAATGACCAAACGGTTAAGTGCGAAAGACGTACGCGTCGGTGAAGGCAAGCAATACGATGTCTTGTTGGCTCCGGTGATTACAGAAAAATCAACCCAGGGCTCAGAGCACAACCAGGTAACCTTCCGGGTTCCCTTGTTGGCGACCAAGCCTGAAATTCGGGTTGCAGTTGAAAAACTGTTTAAGGTCAAAGTAAAAAACGTTAATACCCTGCGCCAAACTGGCAAGGTAAAGCGGTTTAGAAACACCACAGGCAAGCGGAACGATTTCAAAAAAGCAATCGTGACGTTGGCCGAAGGCGAAAGCATCGACGTGACGTCGGGTTTGTAAGAGAGCGGACAAGGAAAAGACATGGCACTCAAGACCCATAATCCAACGACCCCATCCCAGCGCCAGCTGGTTTTGGTTGACCGGTCGCATCTGCATAAGGGCAAGCCCATTAAGGCTTTGACCGAAGGTAAGAAGCGCATCAGCGGTCGCAATAATGCAGGCCGGATTACAATGCGCCAACGTGGTGGTGGCCATAAGCGCCGCTATCGCATCATTGATTTCAAGCGTCGTAAATTCGACGTTGAAGCGACCATCGAGCGTTTGGAATATGATCCAAATCGCACGGCCTTTATTGCGCTGATTAAATATGAAGATGGTGAGCAGGCCTACATTTTGGCGCCCCAACGCGTAGAGCCCGGTGATAAGGTTATTGCCGGTGAACGGGTTGATGTGCAGCCAGGCAATGCGATGCTGCTGAAAAACATTCCAGTGGGCACCATTGTTCACAATGTTGAAATGAAGCCCGGTCGCGGCGGACAGATCGCCCGTTCTGCTGGCACCTATGTCCAGCTGATCGGTAAAGATTCCGGTTATGCCCAGTTGCGGCTTGGTTCTGGTGAAGTTCGGGCCGTTCCTGAACAGTGCATCGCAACAATTGGTGCCGTATCCAATGCGGATCAGAAAAATATTAATCTCGGTAAGGCCGGGCGCAAGCGGTGGTTGGGCCGTCGCCCAACGGTTCGTGGTGTTGCCATGAACCCGATTGATCACCCCCATGGTGGTGGCGAAGGCCGTACTTCAGGTGGGCGTCATCCCGTTACACCTTGGGGTAAGCCGACTAAGGGTGCGCGGACGCGAAATAAGAAGGCCTCATCAAACAGGCTTATTATTCGCAGTCGTCACCGTTCGAAGAGCAAAAGGTAGAGGGTAGCAAGGCTATGTCACGTTCAGTCTGGAAAGGTCCCTTTGTGGATGGTTATCTTCTTAAGAAAGCAGATGCCGCACGGGAATCAGGCAGCAAGCAGATCATTAAAATCTGGTCGCGCCGTTCAACCGTTCTGCCGCAGTTTGTGGGCCTGACTTTCGGGGTCTACAACGGTAGGAAATTCATCCCGGTACTCGCAACCGAGGATATGATCGGACACAAGTTCGGTGAGTTTTCGCCTACGCGTTCTTATTACGGCCATACGGCCGATAAGAAAGTGAAGAGGGATTAGGACCATGGGAAAGAAAGCAAACAAGCGCCGCGCTCAGGAAAATGAAGCCATGGCGCATGGCAACATGATCCGCGTCAGCCCCCAGAAATTGGGGTTGGTTGCAGGCTTAATCCGGGGCAAGGCCGTTGGCCAGGCATTGGCCGACCTTACGTTTTCAACCAGACGTATTTCTAATGATGTGAAAAAAGTGCTGCAATCGGCGATCGCCAATGCAGAAAACAACCACGACCTTGATGCGGACCGGCTTTATGTATCTGAAGCGACCGTTGGCAAGGCGTTGGTAATGAAACGATTTAGGGCACGTGCCCGAGGCCGTGCGGGTTCTCTGTTGAAGCCTTTTGCAAAAATTACGGTCGTGGTGCGTGAACGTGAGGAGAAGGCGTAATGGGTCATAAGGTTAATCCAATTGGGTTCCGTCTTGGTATCAACCGCACCTGGGATTCGCGGTGGTATATGGATGATGGCTATGCCGATCTTCTGCTCGAAGATATCAATATCCGTAAGTACCTTTTGAAGGAACTGGCTTCGGCCGGCATCGGCAAGGTAGTTATTGAGCGCCCTGCAAAAAAGGCACGGATCACAATTCATACAGCACGTCCCGGTGTTGTCATTGGTAAAAAGGGTTCCGATATTGAGCGCCTGCGTACGGCAATCACAAAGATGACCGATGCAGATGTGCACGTAAATATCGTCGAAATCCGTAAGCCTGAAATTGATGCCCAGTTGGTCGCCGAGAATATTGCTCAGCAGTTGGAACGCCGAATTGCTTTCCGTCGCGCCATGAAGCGTTCGGTTCAATCAGCCATGCGTTTGGGTGCTCAAGGCATTCGTATTAATTGCGCTGGTCGTTTGGGCGGTGCAGAAATTGCGCGGACCGAATGGTATCGTGAAGGCCGTGTGCCATTGCACACACTGCGTGCCGATATTGATTATGGCGTTGCAAGGGCAGCAACAACGTACGGCATTTGCGGGATTAAGGTTTGGATTTTCAAGGGTGAGATCATGGAACATGATCCAATGGCGCTTGATAAGAAAATTATGGAACAGCAGGTTGGTCGTGCAGGCGCGGGTGCGCCAGGTACACCAGCTCCTGCAGGGGCGCAGGGCCGAGGATAAAGAGCAATGTTACAGCCAAAACGTACTAAATATCGCAAGGCCCATAAGGGCAGAATTCATGGCAATGCCAAAGGTGGCACCAGCCTGAGTTTTGGTTCTTTTGGATTGAAGGCCCTGGAGCCAGAAAGACTGACGGCCCGCCAGATCGAAGCCGCACGGCGTGCAATGACACGTCATATGAAGCGTGCCGGTCGTGTCTGGGTGCTTGTCTTTCCTGATCTTCCGGTCAGCCAAAAGCCTGCAGAAGTTCGCCAAGGTAAGGGTAAAGGTGCTCCTGAATATTGGGCGTGCCGTGTTCACCCCGGGCGCATTATGTTTGAAATTGATGGTGTCCCCATGGATGTCGCCAAGCATGCATTTGAATTGGCCGCAGCAAAATTACCTATTCGGACCAAATTTGTTAGCCGTATCGGTCTGGGAGAATAATCATGAAGTCAGATGATCTTCGGGCAAAATCTCTCGATGAACTCAAGACCGAATTGGTCACGCTGAAGAAGGAAGCCTTTAATTTGCGTTTCCAGAGTGCCAGTGGCCAGCTCGAAAATACAGCGCGAGTGCGCTATGTGCGTCGCACAATTGCACGCATTCAGACTATTTTGAACCAGAAGGTTGCCCAAAGCGCTTAGGCGCAGGGCAAGATTGAGGACCTGAAATGCCGAAGCGCGTAATGCAAGGAACGGTGGTCTCCGATAAGGGAGATAAAACAGTGGTCGTGCAGGTTGATCGCCAGTATATCCACCCGTTGGTCAAGAAAGTTGTGCGGCGCTCCAAGAAGGTTGCGGCTCATGATGAAGGCAATAGCCACAAGATCGGAGACAAGGTGCGCATTCAAGAATGCCGCCCGGTTTCAAAGCGTAAATGTTGGGAAGTTATTACCGGGGACGCCTAAGGCGCCGGTTTAAAGTGAAGGGTTTATAACGATGATCCAGATGCAGACTAACCTTGAAGTTGCCGATAATTCAGGCGCGCGACGGGTCCAGTGCATCAAGGTGCTTGGTGGCTCCAAGCGCATGATTGCGGGAGTGGGCGACGTTATTGTCGTGTCCATTAAAGAAGCCATTCCCCGTGGCCGTGTGAAAAAGGGCGACGTCCAGAAGGCGGTGATCGTGCGCACAGCGAGCGAAATCCGGCGCAAGGATGGCAGCATCATTCGCTTTGATCGCAACGCTGCGGTGTTGATTGATGGTCAGGGCGAACCCATTGGAACGCGTATTTTTGGCCCCGTAACCCGTGAATTGCGGGCCAAGGGTTACATGAAAATTATTTCCCTGGCTCCAGAAGTTCTGTAGCGGCTGGGATGGATGAGAGATATGCAAAAAGCTAAAAACACAGCAAAGATCAAGAAGATCAAAAAGGGCGACACCGTCATGGTGTTGACCGGCAAAGACAAGGGCAAACAAGGCGAAGTGCTTAAGGTCCTGCCATCTGATGGTCGTGTCTTGGTCCAGGGCGTCAATATGGTCAAGCGCCATTCCCGGGGTGGACAAACCGAAGCACCTGGAATCAAGGAACAGGAAGCAAGCTTGCATATTTCAAATGTTGCCGTATTGGATCCCAAAGACAACAAGCCCACCAGGGTGACGTTTAAGGTTCTTGACGGTGGACGCAAGGTTCGAGTGGCCAAGCGGTCCGGAGAAGTAATTGACGTCTAGCGACGTAATTGATGTCTAAAGACGTCGGGTATTGAGGAAGAGAAGATGGCAGACGCCAGTGAAAATTACGTTCCACGGTTAAAGGAACAGTACAATTCTGTTGCCAGGGCGGCTTTGATCGAAAAATTCGGTTACAAGAGCGTCATGGAAGTGCCGCGCCTTGCAAAAATAGTCGTGAATATGGGCGTTGGCGAAGCGGCAGCGGATTCAAAGAAGATGAATGCCGCCATCAACGAGCTATCCATCATTTCCGGCCAAAAACCGTTTATTGCGCGGGCCAGAAGGTCTGTCGCTAACTTCAAGCTACGTGAAGGCATGCCGATTGGTTGCAAGGTTACGCTCAGGCGCACCCGCATGTATGAATTCATGGATCGGCTTGTAAACATTGCCATGCCACGTGTTCGTGATTTTCGTGGGGTGCCGGGAAAAAGCTTTGATGGATTGGGCAATTATTCGCTTGGACTGAAGGAACAAATTGTTTTTCCAGAAATTAATTATGACGACATTGATGCCGTGCGCGGAATGGATATCAGCATTGTCACCACGGCCAGAACCGATGAAGAAGCTAGGGTGCTTCTTGAAGGTTTTGACTTTCCGTTCGAAAAATAACGGAAATTAAGGAGACGTTTTAATGGCTAAAAGTAGTGCGGTTCAAAAAAACAAAAGTCGGGAACGGTTGGTGGCTAAATTTGCCAATCGTCGGGCGAAGCTGAAGGCCATTGCCAAGGATGGATCCTTGCCGATGGAAGAACGCTTCGCAGCCCGGCTTAAACTTGCTGAATTGCCTCGCAATTCAAGCCCGGTTCGTGTTCGGACCCGGTGTCAGATGACTGGGCGCCCTCGTGGTGTTTACTCTAAATTCAAACTTGGCCGCATCTCGCTGCGTGAATTGGCATCAAGTGGCCAAATTCCCGGCATGGTTAAGTCGAGCTGGTAGGGGAAGGAGGGCTAAAATATGTCCATGAGCGACCCCTTGGGGGATATGTTAACACGGATCCGGAACGCACAGGGCCGGAAGCTTTCAAGCACAACCACGCCGGCTTCAAGCCTGCGTGCCAATGTTCTTGAAGTCCTGCAAAAGGAAGGCTACATCCGGAGTTACGAACGTCATGAAGTGTCACCTGGCATTTCAGAGATAAAGATTGAATTGAAATACCATGAAGGTGCCGGCGTAATTCGGACCATTAAGCGGGTTTCCACACCCGGCCGTCGTGTCTATTCAAAGATTAAAGATCTGCCTCGGCCCTTTAATGGGCTTGGAATTGCGGTCTTGTCGACGCCCCGTGGCGTGATGTCAGATATTGAGGCTCGTGAAGCCAATGTTGGTGGCGAAGTTCTCTGCCAGGTCTTTTAGATCTGGTCTGGAAAGTTTTGAAGGAGTGAATAATGTCGCGCATCGGTAAAAACCCGATTCCTGTACCAAATGGCGTAACGGTAAACGTCTCTGGTCAGGAGCTTTCAGCCAAGGGCAAACTTGGCGAGCTCAAGATCGTGCTCGTTGACGAAGTTCTGGCAGAAATGAATGGGGATGAAATCAAGGTCCAACCCCGTGATGATTCCACTCGGGCACGGACCATGTGGGGCATGAGCCGCACCCTGGTTAGCAATGTCGTCCTTGGCGTTTCAGAAGGATTTTCAAAGAATTTGGAAATTGAAGGCGTTGGCTATCGTGCGCAAGTGCAGGGTAAAAAACTGATTTTACAGCTTGGGTATTCACACGATGTTGAATATCCAATTCCTGAAGGCATTCAAATCAAATGTGAACGGCCCACTGCAATCACTATTTCCGGTGCAGATCGCCAAAAGGTTGGTCAAATTGCCGCAGAAATAAGGGGTTTCAGGCCACCAGAGCCATACAAAGGCAAGGGTGTGCGTTATGAGGGTGAATATATCTTCCGCAAGGAAGGCAAGAAGAAGTAAGGAACGGATATTATGTTAACCAGTAAAGACCTCTATAACCGCCGCCGGGACCGGACGCGCACTGCGCTCCGTCGTCGCTCTACGCGCCCCCGCTTGTCGGTGTTCCGTTCGTCAAAGCACATTTATGTGCAGGTGATCGATGACGTAAAGGGCATCACTGTCGCTGCAGCATCGAGCTTGGATAAAGAACTTAAGGGCAAGCTGAAAACCGGCGCCGATCGCGCAGCCGCGATTGAAGTAGGTAAGCTTGTCGCCGCCAGGGCCAAAGCCGGTGGCGTCGAAGAAGTTGTATTCGACCGTGGGGGCTATTTGTTCCACGGTCGGGTGAAAGCGTTGGCAGATGCCGCGCGTGAAGGTGGATTGAAATTCTAAAGGGGCCAACATGGCACGCAGACCAGGTAGACAAGGGCAAGGCAGACAAGCAGACCAGGAAAACGAACTGGTTGATAAGCTCGTCGGGATCAACCGCGTGGCCAAGGTGGTCAAGGGTGGACGACGGTTTGGTTTTGCCGCCATCGTCGTCGTAGGCGACACCAAAGGCCGTGTCGGTTATGGCGCAGGTAAGGCCCGTGAAGTGCCAGAAGCAATTCGCAAAGCCACCGAACAAGCCAAGCGTAAAATGATCAGAGTGCCCATTCGTGATGGACGGACACTTCACCATGATGTGGAAGGTCGTTTTGGCGCAGGCAAGGTTGTTCTGCGTGCAGCACCTGCGGGTACCGGCATTATTGCTGGTGGTCCAATGCGCGCCGTTTTTGAAACCGTTGGCATTCATGACATTGTCACGAAATCCATCGGATCTTCAAATCCGTACAACATGATCAAGGCAACGTTCGATGCCCTGCAGAAATTAAGTGCACCGCGTTCGGTCGCAGCGCGGCGTTCAAAGAAGGTCAGCGAATTGTTTGGCACCAAACCAGTTAAGGCCGGGGCAAAAGAAGCTCAGGCAGAGGAATCGGTTGATGGCTGATACACTTCGCGTAACCCAAATTAAAAGTGCTATCAGGCGTCCCAAGGACCAGTTGGCAACCCTTATTGGGCTGGGTTTGAATAAGATAAATCGCACCCGCGAGCTGGAAGACACACCTTCCGTGCGGGGGATGATCGATAAAGTTTCGCACCTCGTCAGGGTGGAAGAAGAAAGCAAGTAGTCGGCTTTGTCCGACCGTATCAGAGGTTTAAAGTGATGAGACTGAATGAAATCAGCGATAAACATGGTGCCACCAAAGCGCGCAAGCGCGTTGGCCGTGGCATTGGTTCAGGCACGGGTAAAACCGCCAGTCGTGGTGTCAAAGGACAGAAGTCAAGGTCCGGTGTAGCCATCAAGGGGTTTGAAGGTGGCCAGATGCCAATCCACAGGCGTTTGCCAAAACGTGGTTTTCATAACTATACGGGCAAGCGCTTTTCTGAAATTGGTCTTGATACACTTCAAACAGCAATTGATGCCAAAAAAATTGATGCATCGAAGCCTGTCACTGAAAAAGGCCTGAAAGATGCAGGTATTATTACGCATTTGCGTGATGGCGTTCGTGTCCTTGGAAATGGCGTGCTGACGGTAAAGGTAACGCTGGAAGTTGCCGGGGCGACAAAATCAGCCATCGCTGGTGTTGAAACTGCGGGTGGAACCATCACCATTCTTCAGCCCAAAGCAGATAAATCTGCCAAGACCGAACGACGGAAAACCAAGGGCAAAAAAGACAAGGCTAAACAGCCTGCAGCGGCCCCCACAAAAGATGCCGGTAAAGATGCCGGTCCGGAAAAGGCCGAGTAGCCGGCTTCATATATTGTGGCTCGATTGAGGGCTTGTTAGGCGTAGTCAACGGGTGTAGCCCGGATGGCTGGAACCAGGAGAAAGAGTGTGGCATCTGCCGCCGAGCAGTTAGCAGCCAATATCAATTTTGGTGCTTTTTCCAAGGCCACCGAACTGAAGAAGCGTATCTGGTTCACCCTTGGGGTTCTTATCGTTTACCGCCTTGGCACCTACATTCCGCTTCCAGGAATCGATTCTCAGGTTATTGCTGATATTTTCCGCCAACAAGCAGGCGGTATTCTTGGCATGTTCAATATGTTTGCCGGCGGTGCGCTGGAACGTATGACCATCTTTGCCTTGTCCATTATGCCCTACATCTCTGCGGCCATTATCATGCAGCTGATGTCCAGTGTTTCCCCGAAATTGGAAGCATTGAAGAAAGAAGGTGAGCAGGGACAGAAAAAAATCAATCAATACACCCGTTATGGCACCGTTATTCTTGCCACGGTCCAAGCCTATGGCATTTCCGTTGGCATGGAAGGGATGACATCATCCACAGGGCCCGTGGTTTTGGATCCCGGCGTATTTTTCCGGGCTTCTACGGTCATTACCCTGGTTGGCGGCACCCTGTTTTTGATGTGGCTTGGTGAACAAATCACTGCACGCGGCGTTGGCAACGGCATATCGCTGATCATTTTTTCAGGCATTGTTGCCGAGCTGCCATCTGCGCTGGCCGCAACCCTGGAACTAGGCCGTACCGGTGCAATCTCTGCACTGGTGATTGTGGGCATTTTGGTCATGGTCGCAGCGGTCATCACGTTTATCGTTTTTGTAGAACGCGCCCAACGCAGGCTTATTGTCCAATACCCCAAACGGCAAATGGGCAATCGCATGTATGGTGGGGAAAGTTCCCACTTGCCACTGAAAATTAATACACCGGGCGTCATTCCGCCGATCTTTGCATCCGCGCTTTTGTTGATGCCTGTTACCGTTGCAGGTTTTAGCGCCGGACAAGGGCCAGAATGGATGACCATGATCACGGCCCATCTTGGCCGCGGACAGCCTGTGTTTCTGATCCTTTATGCATCGCTCATCATCTTCTTTGCCTTTTTCTATACGGCAGTGGTGTTTAACCCCACCGATACAGCCGATAATCTGAAAAAATATGGCGGGTTTATTCCCGGCATTCGTCCGGGTAAAAATACGGCGGATTATCTTGATTATGTGCTGACACGGTTGACGGTAGTGGGTGCCAGCTATTTGACATTGATAAGTTTGCTGCCAGAAATGCTGATTTCAAAATTTGCAGTCCCGTTTTATTTCGGCGGCACCAGTCTGTTGATTGTTGTCACCGTGACCATGGATACGGTGGCTCAGGTCCAATCCCATCTTTTGGCCCATCAATATGAAGGCTTGATCAAAAAATCACGTCTTCGGGGGCGCCAACGATGAATTTGATCCTGCTTGGGCCACCCGGAGCAGGGAAAGGCACCCAAGCCCAGCGGCTGGAGGATGATCGCGGCCTTAAACAACTGAGCACCGGCGATATGCTGCGCGCAGCAGTGGCTTCGGGAAGCGAGCTTGGGTCTCAGGTTAAGGGCATTATGGAACGTGGAGAATTGGTCTCTGACGATATTATCGTCGCCATGATTGCGGCCCGCATAAAAGAACCCGATTGTGGTGATGGGTTCATTCTTGATGGTTTCCCTCGCACCGTGGCCCAGGCTGAAGCGTTAGACATTATGTTGGTCGAAAATGGCCTTAGTCTTGATTTTGTGATCGAGCTGCAGGTTGATGATGGTGCACTGGTCGCTAGAGTTTCGGGACGATTTACCTGTTCTGGCTGTGGTATTGGCTATCACGATACGAACAAGCCCCCAAAAGTCGCAGATGTTTGCGATTCTTGTGGTGGTACAGAATTTATTCGGCGTCCAGATGATAACGCCGAAACCGTAGCGACCCGGCTGGGGGCTTATCATAGCCAAACAGCACCGCTTTTGCCCTATTACGGGGCGCGGGGGGTCTTAAAAACAGTTAATGGAATGGGTTCTATCGGGGCGGTGTCCCTGGCCATCGATGGGATCATGGAAAGTATTGAAAATGGGGCTTAAGTAGTTGACTTGACGGTCTGTTTTTCTATAATCGCTCGCCCTCCGGTAAGGATCTGGTCGGGGGCAGCTGACCACTATGGTTGGGCATTTTCGTCAGAGCTATTTTACATTGGGAGTCAAGGGCTTGGCACGTATTGCTGGCGTTAATATACCGACCGATAAGCGGGTCGAAGTGGGTTTAACCTACATTCATGGCATTGGTTCCACCTTTGCTAAACGAATCTGTGACAAAGCAGGGATCATTGACACCCAAAGGGTGCATCAGTTGACCGATGATGAGGTCATTCGGATCCGTGAAATCATAGATAGCGATTATTCCGTCGAGGGTGATTTGCGTCGCACAGTGGCTATGAACATCAAGCGATTGATGGATCTGGGCTGTTATCGCGGGCTTCGCCATCGCAAGGGACTGCCTGTTCATGGACAGCGTACCCACACCAATGCGCGTACCCGCAAGGGTAAGGCGCGGCCGATCACCGGCAAGAAAAAAGTTTAAGTAATTCAGATAGACAGGACTGGCAATGGCAACACCTCCAGCACGTACACGGCGTCGTGACCGAAAAAACATCGTTTCCGGTGTGGCTCATGTGAACTCGACGTTCAATAACACCATGATCACCATCAGTGATGCACAGGGGAATACAATTGCCTGGTCATCTGCTGGGGCTCAGGGTTTTAAGGGGTCAAGAAAATCAACCCCCTATGCCGCTCAAATGGCCGCTGAAGATGCGGGTCGTAAAGCCATGGAACACGGCATGAAAACCTTGGAGGTTGAGGTCAAGGGACCCGGTTCAGGGCGCGAATCAGCACTTCGTGCGTTGCAGACCGTTGGTTTTACCGTCACCTCCATTCGTGACGTAACACCAATTCCCCATAATGGCTGTCGCCCACCAAAGCGTCGCAGGGTTTAACCAACACTCGTTTTTCCCTCTGTTCAGGGCCCATGTTTGGGGGAACAGAGTTTCAATTTAAGGCGGAAGACCGCCCAACCAAGAGGTCGCATTCGTGATTCAGAAGAATTGGACGGAACTGATCAAACCCAGCAAACTCAGTGTTGAACCGGGTGATGTGCCCGAACGCATCGCTACTGTGGTTGCAGAACCGCTGGAACGTGGCTTTGGCTTGACGCTTGGCAATGCACTGCGTCGGGTGCTTTTGTCATCGTTGCAAGGTGCAGCGGTAACCGCGATTCAGATTGAAGGAATTCTTCATGAATTCTCTTCCATTCCAGGGGTTCAGGAAGATGTCACCGATATCGTTCTTAACGTCAAGGGCATTGCGATCCGCACCATCAATGATGGTCCGTCACGGCTTGAACTTAAAGCAACGGGCCCAGGCGAAGTAACTGCCGGCCAAATTGAATGCCCGGGCGGGGTGGAAATTCTCAACCCTGATCTGGTGATTTGTACACTGGATCAAAATGCGAAGCTGTCCATGGAATTGCAGGTCGATATTGGCATGGGCTATGTGCCTGCCGTACAAAATCGCCCCGAAGATGCACCCATTGGTCTGATTCCCATCGATGCCCTGTATTCACCGGTGCGCAAGGTTGCGTATCGCATTGAAAACAGCCGCATCGGTCAGGTGACGGATTATGACAGGCTGAGCCTCGACGTTGAAACCAACGGAACGGTAACACCCGAAGACGCGGTGGCTTTGTCTGCGCGTATTCTTCAGCATCAGCTTCAGCTGTTTGTGAATTTTGAAGAACCCGAAGGTGAAGCGGTTGAAGAAAAGCCCGAAGAACCTGCTTTCAACAGAAATCTGTTGCGCAAAGTAGAAGAACTGGAGCTTTCTGTCCGTTCAGCCAATTGCCTGAAGAATGACAACATCATTTATATCGGTGATTTGGTCCAAAAATCTGAAGGGGAAATGTTGCGCACGCCTAATTTCGGTCGCAAGTCCCTGAATGAAATCAAAGAAGTATTGGCTCAGATGGGTCTGCACCTCGGCATGGAAATTCTCGAGTGGCCGCCAGAAAACATCGAAGATCTTGCCAAACGACTCGAAGAACCATATTGAGGATCGCTTCCAAACCGGAAGCATGAAGGAGATAAGTAAATGCGCCATCGTCTGAGCGGCAGAAAGCTGAACCGGACCTCTTCTCATCGTAAAGCCATGTTAAGCAACATGGCTCAAGCGCTGGTGAAGCACGAACAAATCAAAACAACTTTGCCCAAGGCAAAGGAGTTGAAGCCATTTGTCGAAAAACTGGTAACCCTTGGCAAACGGGGCAGCCTCCATGCCCGTCGCCAGGCTTTGTCAGTGCTTCAAGACACAGGCCTGACCAACAAGCTGTTTGATGCTCTGGCCACGCGCTATGCAACACGCAGCGGTGGGTATACCCGGGTTTTGAAAGCGGGCCAGCGTTATGGTGATGCGGCCCCTATGGCCTTGATTGAACTGGTTGATCGCGATGAAGCAGCCAAGGGTCTAGATTCAGGCCCCGTTCAGGAAAAGAAAGAGGCTGTTTCCGAAGAGGAATAAGCACGGTTATTTAGCCGTTTCTGCGGGCTATGATTTCAGAAAAGGCAGCCCTAGGGCTGCCTTTTCTATTCCCGGATGCTAAATTTAGCGCCATATTCAAGCGCTCTCTACCCAGGATAAGGCTTATGGCTGCGACCCGACCTCTAAAATTACGACTTCAGGCAGGGATCATTGTTCTGATCGGGGCAATGATGTCGATTGCTGGCATGTCCATGGCATGGGCAGAGGGCCTACGCGAAATTCCCAAAACGAAGTCTCAGGTGACCCTGTCTTTCGCGCCGCTGGTGCGCAAGGTGGCACCGGCGGTGGTCAATATCTATACCCGCAAGGTGGAATTCGCCCGATCCCGGTCTCCCTTGTTCGATGATCCATTTTTCAGGCGGTTTTTTGGGGAAGACTTTGGCGGCGCAGGCCCGGTTCGGAAACGGGTTCGCACTTCTTTGGGCAGTGGCGTCATTCTTGATCCCAAAGGCTTGATTGTTACCAACGTCCACGTGATCAAGGGTGCAGATCAAATCCGGGTTGTGTTGGCCGATCGCCGGGAATTTGATGCCAAGGTCATTTTGATCGACAAGCGCACAGACCTTGCGGTGCTCAAGATAAATGCCGCAGGTGAAGAATTGCCGCATCTGGTTATTCGTGATTCCGATGCTCTGGAAGTAGGCGATCTGGTGCTGGCCATTGGCAATCCATTTGGGGTAGGGCAAACCGTCACCAGTGGCATTGTATCGGCACTGGCCAGAACATCCATTGGTGTTACCGATTATCGCTTTTTCATTCAGACGGATGCTGCCATTAATCCCGGCAATTCCGGGGGTGCGCTGGTCAGCATTGATGGCGGGCTTGTGGGCATTAATACGGCCATTTATTCAAAATCTGGCGGGTCTATCGGGATTGGGTTTGCAGTGCCATCTGCCATGGTTCGAACGGTGCTTGCAGGTGCTTCTACCGGGCGCGTGGTACGGCCATGGTTTGGTGCAAAAAGCCAGCGCGTGACGGCGGCCATTGCTCGCTCCCTTGGTCTTGCACGACCCCAGGGTGTGCTGGTCAACAAGGTGTACGCAGCCAGCCCTGCCGCATCAGCGGGATTGCGAACCGGTGATGTGGTGATTGCCGTCAATGGCCATGGGGTCAATGATCCAGAGGGTTTGCGTTTTCGCTTCGCAACCTTAAGCGTGGGCGGGACGGCAAGATTAAACATTCTAAGGAGTGGCAAGGCAAAAAAATTGATGATTGCCCTGAACCCCGCGCCTGAAATACCACCGCGCAACCTTATGTCTGTTTCCGGTGAAAACCCGCTTTCAGGGGCGGTCATCGGAAACCTGTCTCCAGCCCTTGCCGATGAACTGTCAATGCCGCCTGATCTTTCGGGCGTCGTTGTCATTGGCTTAAAACGTCGTGGCTATGCCCGGCGCGCAGGTCTGAAACCAAGAGACATCATTCGTGCCATCAATGGCGATACCATCAAAACGGTAGAGACATTGGGCCGCGTTCTTGCGCGCCAATCGGGCGCACCTGCTTGGCGCATCTCGTTGGAACGCAAAGGCCGCCTCATTACCTTGGCGATCGGGGGCTGATATGACCTTGTTTGAGGCCGATGCCCCACGCCCTTTGGCAGACCGCCTGCGCCCCGCCGTGCTGGGGGATGTGTTGGGTCAGGACCATTTGTTGGGGGATGTGCAGGATGCTGGTGCATCAGGTCCGATTGCCCGCATGGTCAAGGAAGCAAGGCTTTCCAGCATGATCCTGTGGGGGCCGCCCGGTTGTGGAAAGACCACCATGGCCAGACTTCTGGCCGATGCCACCGATATGATTTTTGAGCCCTTATCGGCCGTCTTTTCAGGCGTTGCTGATCTCAAACGGGTGTTTGGAGACGCCAAAAAACGTCATGAAATGGGGCAGGGGACGTTGCTGTTTGTGGATGAAATCCATCGCTTTAACCGTGCACAACAAGACGGTTTTTTGCCCTATGTCGAAGATGGCACGGTGATTTTGATCGGCGCCACCACGGAAAATCCATCGTTTGAATTAAACGGCGCCCTGCTGTCGCGCTGTCAGGTTTATGTGCTCAAACGCCTTGATGGCGTGGCCCTTGAAAGCTTGCTTGCCCGCGCAGAGACCGAAAGCGGAATTGATCTGCCACTGGATGACGGAGCCCGGGAAACGTTGAAAGCCATGGCCGATGGGGATGGGCGCTATCTTCTTAATCTGGCAGAAGAACTTTTTACGCTTGCGCCATCGCTCTCTGCCCCTCTGGATGGGGCTGATTTGGCCAATGCGGTTCAAAAACGGGCACCGATTTACGATAAATCCCAAGATGGCCATTACAACCTGATCTCTGCGCTGCATAAAAGCCTGCGCGGTTCCGATGTGAATGCGTCCCTGTACTGGCTGGCCAGAATGTTGGTCGCGGGTGAAGCCCCGCTTTATATTGTTCGGCGTCTCGTTCGCTTTGCATCCGAAGATATTGGTCTTGCCGATCCCGCTGCCCTGACCCAGGCCTTGGCGGCAAAAGAGGCTTATGATTTTTTAGGCTCTCCCGAAGGGGAGCTGGCCATTGCCCAGGCCGTGATTTATCTGGCGACTGCGCCGAAATCAAATGCCGCCTATAAGGCGGAAATGGCCGCCAAAAAAATGGCCCGCGAAACCGGCTCCTTGATGCCGCCAAAGCATATTTTGAATGCGCCGACCGCATTGATGTCGGATATTGGTTATGGTGATGGGTATCAATATGACCATGGCACCAAAGATGGATTTTCCGGGCAGGATTATTTTCCTGACGACTTGGAACGCGTAAACCTTTATGACCCCAAAGATGTTGGCTTTGAAAGAGACGTTGCAAAGCGACTGGCCTATTGGGAAAAACTGCGGTGCAGTAAAAACGGGCCAGAAGAAAAAAAGGAATGAAGCCGTGAAAATGTTATTTTCCATTGCTGCCGGTGGTGCCATCGGTGCCACCCTTCGGTATCTGGTGATGTCGGGCGTTGGCAATGTTGTGGGTCTAGCTTTCCCTTGGGGAACGATGGCTGTCAATGTTGTGGGCTCTTTTGTTCTGGGCGCATTGGTGGAAACCATGGCCCTTGTATGGTCACCGGGGGCAGAATTGCGGGCTTTTTTAGTTGTCGGCATTTTGGGGGCTTTCACAACTTTTTCCACATTCTCTTTGGATGTTGTGACCCTTTATGAACGCGGCGCCTTTATGGAAGCCGGGTTTTACGTGATCGCCTCCATGGTGGTTTCCATTGCGGCACTTTTTGCGGGCTTGGCGATTGCCCGTGGGGTGATTGGTTAATATGGCAATGCTTTCAAATTTAACCGTCACCGAAGACGAAATGGGCATGCGTCTGGACCGTTGGTTCAAGGCCCATTATCCGGCATTGGGCCATGGGCCTTTGCAAAAGCTTTTACGCACCGGACAGGTTCGGGTTGATGGTAAACGCATTAAAACCAGCTTCAGGGTCGAGCCTGGTATGGAAATCCGGGTACCACCCATGGCTGTGGAGGCCGCGGAGGTTGCGCGGAAAATGGGGCCACGAAAGCCCATGCCCCAAAAAATGGATGATGCCAAAGTGCAGGAATTGCGCGATCGCGTGATTTACAAAGACAAAGAAATCATCGTTTTCAACAAACCCGCTGGCTTGGCAGTCCAAGGGGGCACAGGAACCCGGGTGCATCTGGATGGCATGCTGGATGCGCTACAATTCGAAGCGCCTGAGCGTCCCCGGCTGGTCCATCGATTGGACAAAGACACATCGGGCGTGTTGGTGCTGGCTCGATCGAGAGTAGCAGCGCGCGCCCTGACCGCAGCATTCCGCGACCGCACGACCCGAAAAATTTATTGGGCCGTCACCGTCGGTTGCCCCAGCCCCACAAAAGGCAAAATTTCGCTGAAGCTGGCCAAGGGGGGAACCCGGGGGGATGAAAAAATGCGCGCTGATCCAGAAACGGGTCAAAACGCGGTGACGTTATATGCCGTTTTGGATGAGGCACGGCCAAGATTGGCACTGGTGGCATTGATGCCCCTGACCGGGCGCACCCACCAATTGCGCGCGCACATGTTGGCCCTTGGCACGCCGATTTTGGGGGATGGAAAATACGGCGGCTATGATGCCTTTATCGATGGCATTGATCTTGATAAAAAATTGCACCTCCATGCCCGGTCATTGGAAATTCCAAAGCCATCGGGGGGAATTTTAAAGGTTGAAGCACCGTTGTCGCCACACATGGAAAAAACCATGGCGGCCCTTAACTTTACGGTCTCAGTGGCAGACCCCTTTCCCAGGGATTAAAGATGATGGATGACCCTTTGCGTCTTGCCGTTTTCGATCTTGATGGCACCCTGGTAGACAGCCAGCATATGATTTCTGCCGCCATGGGCCGGGCCTTTAAAGCAGCTGGTCTGGCTGTGCCCCCCAGAGAAGCCGTGCGGCGCATTGTGGGGTTATCACTGGATCATGCCGTTGAACAATTGTCTCTTGATATGGGGATCGAGCATGATTGCCACGCCGAAATTGGTGAAGGCTATAAGAAACATTTCTTTGAACTGCGTGATTCAGGTGAACATCCAGAAGAATTATTTTCAGGGGTTCGCGAAGTCCTGACCCATCTGGATGGGGCGGGTTGGTTGTTGGGCATCGCCACGGGAAAAACGGCGGATGGGCTTCATTCAACGCTGGATCATTTTGATTTGGCCGGGCATTTTCTGACCCTGCAAAATGCCGATGGGGGCCCCGGAAAGCCCGCACCCCACATGCTGGAACGCGCCATAACGGAGGCCGGGGCACGTGCGGAAAATACAGTGATGATCGGGGACACCAGTTTTGATATGGAAATGGCTTGTGCGGCCAAGGTCGCAGGCATTGGTGTCAGTTGGGGCTATCATGAGCGACAGGATTTGGTGAATGCCGGTGCCGGGTGCATCATTGATGATTTTTCTGATCTGCCCAAAGCGGCTGAATTGGCCCTTATTAAAGGTGCCAAAGCATAATGGCTGGACCCAAAAAACCTGACCTTAAAATCGGCGTTGATGCCAAGGGCGATGGTTTCTTGATCACGCTTAATGGCCAGCCCGCAAAAACCCCGGGTGGCAGGGGCATTGCGTTGCCCAACCGGGCCTTGGCCGATGCAATTGCCGGTGAACTGATAGATGATCCCGCACGGCTTACCGGCAAAGGACTGAATGATCCCGGTGTTGCGCCTAATTTTCGTCTGGCAACGGGTGCCATTGATGTGGTCGAAGGCAAGGAAGCGGGCAGATCAGGGATCGTTACTGATTTGATCGGCTATTGTGAAACCGATCTTGTTTTATTCAGGGCAGAAAACACCCCTGATCTTAAAGCGAGAGAAGATGCGCTTTGGAATCCCATCGGAGATTGGTTCAAATCGCGCCACGGGGTGGCACTTCGGGTGACAACAGGGGTTCTTGCGGTGCCCCAGGACAGTGCCGTTCATACGGCCGTTTCCAATACCATAGAGGCCTTAACCCCCATGCGCCTTGTGGCGCTTTCGGCCGCAACCCATACGGCAGGGTCCATTATGATCGGTCTTGCACTTTTGGACGGTGCCATAGATGCTGATCAGGCTTATTCAGCAGCGTGTCTGGAAGAACGGTATCAGGCCGATAAATGGGGTGAAGATGCAGAAGCAACCGTGATGCGTGAAGGCAAGCGTCTTGACCTTGTCCAGACCGCAGCGTTTCTAGAACTTTTATCAAAGGACGAACATCCATGAATGCACCCATGAATGATGTACCCGAACAGATAGCCCGGCATGTCCGTATCAAGGGCAAGGTCCAGCGTGTATTTTTCCGCAACTGGATTGTGGAAGAAGCAACCAAACGTGGGCTTCGGGGCTGGGTGCGCAATCGTTCCGACAATATTGTCGAAGCGGTGTTTGCAGGCGAGGTTAGCGCCGTTCGCGCCATGGCCAAGGCCTGCTATAAAGGCCCGCCAAAGGCAGAAGTCACGGATGTGATCCAGTATCCCGGTGAATTCCGCCCGACCGATGATGATTTTGGGGAAGCTTTCAAAAAGCTGCCCTCAATCGCGTAAGCAGGCTTTTATTTAAAGCAGCGGGTCTGCATCGGTGGTTTCGCGGCCAAAGGTTTCTTCGAAACAGGTCCGCAATGCGCGGTCCAGTTCTGCCATGGAAATATCAACGCCCTGTTTGGCAAGGGATGTCACCCCAAATTCTGAAATCCCGCACGGCACAATGCCCTCATAATGTTTGAGGTCGGGTGCATTGTTGATGGCGATGCCGTGATAGCTGACCCAGCGGCGCACGCGCACGCCAAGGGCCGCAATTTTTTCTTCGCGCCCGTCTTTGCTGACAACCCAAATGCCGATGCGTCCCTCCCTGCGTTCACCGGTCACCCCAAATTGGGCCAGGGTGGCAATAATCCAGCTTTCCAGATCCCGGACATATGCCCTGACGTCTGATCCGCGTTGTTTAAGGTCCAGACACGCATAGGCAATGCGCTGGCCCGGTCCATGCCAAGTGATGCGCCCCCCTCGGCCGGTTTGAAAAACCGGCAGATCACCGGGGTCCAGCAGTTCTGATTTATCGGCACTGGTGCCTTCGGTATAAAGTGGTGGGTGTTCCAGACACCAGATCAATTCAGGTGCCTTTTCCCCATGAATGGCCGCTACCCGGGATTCCATGGCGCATACGGCTTCCTCATAGGGCACAAAGCCGGCACTTAAGGCCCACTGAACCGGTAATTTCTGCGATTTTTGAGCTTCTGCCATTGACGAAGCGCCCCTCCATTTGCTATCCCCATGCGACCCTGAGGAAGCGTATTTGGGGTATTCTATCAGTAATTTTGCGGCCGTGGCGGAATTGGTAGACGCGCAGCGTTGAGGTCGCTGTGGACGAAAGTCCGTGGAAGTTCGAGTCTTCTCGGCCGCACCATTATTTTTTTAAAAGGACCCGTGATACACTCATGGGTCCTTTTATTTTGATCTCAATCCGGAGCACGGCCTATGTCGGAAAATCCATCCCCCACCGATGCGCAGCCTGTGACCCCAGAGCTCAGTGATGCTTTGGGTGAAGAACTTTATGGTGCCACCCCGGGTCAGATAGAGGGTCTGAAATCAGCCCTGGCATCGGGGGACGCCGATCAATGTTTGGCCATCAGTCACGGGCTGCACGGGGCCGATCTGGCGGATATGGTGGAAGACCTGTCCAGTCTGGAACGCCACCGCTTGATCGATTTGATCGGGTCCGAGCTTGAACCGGAATTTCTGACCTTTCTGGAAGACCCGGTCCGCGATGATGTTGTGGGCAGCATGGAAACGGCCACGGTTGCCGCCGCGATAACCGAACTTGAAACCGATGATGCGTTGGATGTCGTCGAAAGTCTGGATAAACCGGAACAAGACGCGGTTCTGGAACGCTTGAAGGCGGGGGATCGTGCCTTTCTGGAAGAAGCGCTGTCATGGCCAGAGGATTCCGCCGGGCGTTTGATGCAGCGAGAATTCGTATCCATGCCATCCTTTTGGACCGTGGGCGATGCCATTGATTTTCTGCGCGACGAAGCAGACAGGGGTGGCGGCGCACTGCCCGATGAATTTTTTGATCTTTACGTGGTCGATCCGGCCCACCATCCGGTGGGGTCCATTCCGCTGGGTCGCCTGTTGCGCAATCGTCGCCCGGTACCACTGGAACAATTGATGGGGGATGCCCCCCACACGGTGCCAGTGGAAACCGATCAGGAAGAGGTGTCGTTGTTGTTTCGCCAATATGGTTTGGCATCGGTGCCGGTGGTTGATGAGGGCAGGCGGCTTGTCGGGGTGATCACCCATGATGATATTTTGGAAGTGGTCCATGAAGAAGCCGAAGAAGACATCATGCATCTGGGCGGGGTGCGCGAAGATGATCTGTATCTGGCGGCACTGAAAACATCGCGTTCGCGTATTTCATGGCTGATCTTTTCCATGATCAGCACGATGATGGCATCGGTGGTGATCTGGCAGTTCGAAGCAACCATCAAGGAAATCGTCGCCCTTGCCATTCTTTTGCCGGTGGTGGCCGCCCTTGGGGGCAATGCCGGAACCCAGGCCATGACGGTGGCCGTGCGCGCATTGGCCATGAAGGAACTCCATGGCGGCAATGCCATGCGGATCATGGGCAAGGAAATCATCGTCGGCGCCTTCAACGGCATCATTTTGGCATCAATGGTGGGCGTTGTTGTCAGCGTATGGTTTGGCTCATCCGCGTTGGGGCTGGTCATCGGCGGGGCTTTGGTGGTCAATCTGTTGATTGCTGGATTGATGGGGGTGTTTATTCCACTGGTATTGGACCGCGCAGGGGCAGACCCGGCCTTGTCTTCGGGGGTGTTTTTGATCACCGTCACCGATGTGGTCGGGTTTTCAGCATTTTTGGGATTTGCTGCCCTGTTTCTGGTTAAATAAGCCCATGACAACCGTTTTAATCACAGGGGCAAACCGGGGCATTGGGCTGGAATTCGCCCGCCAATATGCCTTGGATGGCTGCCGGGTCCATGCCACCTGTCGTGATCCTATCGCTGCCCGTGAATTGGCGGCAATTTCAGGCGACATAACGGTTCACAGCCTTGATGTGACCGACATCAATGCCATTGATCGGTTTGCGGCCAGCCTTTCGGGTGAGGTGGTGGATGTTTTGATCAACAATGCCGGCATTATGGGGCGCAACTAGACACTGGATGCCATTGATTATGAGTGGTGGGAAAAGGTTATGGCGGTGAACACCTTGGCGCCATTGGCGGTGGCTGCGCGGTTTATCCCCCATCTGGAACGGGGCAAGGACAAGCGCATTGCCTTTCTGACCAGCCGCATGGGGTCTATTGCCGATAATTCCAGCGGTGGGTTTTATGCCTATCGTGCCTCAAAGGCGGCATTGAACGCGGCAGTCAAAAGCCTGAGCTCAGCGCTTGAACCAAAGGGCATCATCGCTTTGTTGCTGCACCCGGGCTGGGTCCGGACCGATATGGGTGGGCCCAATGCGCCTTTGGATGTGGCGGCATCGGTGACAGGCTTGCGCGGGGTGATATCTGGGGCAAAAATGTCGGAATCTGGGCATTTTATGGCCTATGACGGGACGGAGATTCCTTGGTAGTTTCTGTGGCAGGCCCTTTAGGGCTGGCAGAGGCTGCGTTGCCCCTATAAAACATCCAAATAAACAACAAATACAGAATATTTCAGGGAGTTCTCATGGCCAAAAAGAAAATCTCCAATGGTGTCGTTGCCGATGCTTATTTGACCCTACTTGCCGATCGCGGCGTTGATTATCTATTTGGCAATGCGGGCACTGATTTTGCGCCCCTTATCGAATCCTATTCCAAAATGCGCGCTAACGGCACAAAGGTGCCAGAGCCCATCACATGCCCCCATGAAAATGTCGCCATGGGCATGGCGCAGGGTTATTACGTTATGACCGGGCGGCCCCAGACGGTGATGGTCCATGTCAATGTGGGCACCGCCAATGCCGTGTGTGGGTTGGTCAATGCCTATAAGGGCAATATCCCGGTTCTGTTTTCCGCTGGTCGCACACCGTTCAGCGAAACCGGTGATTTGATGGGCAAGCGTTCCGGGGAGATTCATTGGCCCCAGGAAATGTTTGATCAACGCTCCATGGTTCGCGAAGTGGTCAAATGGGATTATGAACTGCCCAATGCCGAAGTGGTGGAAACCGCCATTGATCGGGCGCTTAATGCCGCAATGACCCACCCACGGGGCCCAGTTTACATGACCCTTCCCCGCGAAGTGCTGGCAGGCCCTGCGGGAGACTTTGTCTATGATTCGCCCAGCACGCGGGCGTATCCCACCGCGCCCATGCCAGACCCCAATGCCATCGATGAAGCAGCCAATCTGATTGCCGGGGCAAAAAACCCGGTGATCATTACATCTGCTGCCGGTGCTGATTTTGAAGACGTTGCCGCGTTGAGCGCCCTTGCAAACCGGTTTGCAATTCCTGTGACCCAACGTAAACCCCGTTATGTGTGCATCACCACCGATGATCCCATGAACCTTGGCTATAACCCCGATGCCTTTTTAGAAGATGCCGATCTCATCATCGTTGCCGATTGTGATGTGCCGTGGATTCCCGGCAACAAATCACCAAGCGATGATTGCAAGGTGATCCATCTGGGGGCCGATCCGTTGTTTTCGACTTATCCGATCCGGGGCTTCCGTTCAGATATGGCCATAACGGGTTTGTTGAAATGGACCTTTAAGGCGCTGGATGATGCATTGGCCGGCCACGAAAAATCTGCCAAATCGCGCATTGATGCCCGGCGTAAAAGTCTGGGTGACTTGCGGGCAAAGCAGGCAGAAAACAAAAAGGTCGCGTTGGAAAAAGCATCAAAGGATTCTCCGGCCCATCCTGTGTGGATCAGCCATTGTATTGATCAGGTAAAAGATGATGACGGTATTGTTGTCAAAGAAAGCCAATTGCCGCCTCAGCACATGACCTTCAACAAACCGGGCACCTTCTTTTCTCTGGGTCAAGGCGGCGGGCTTGGCTGGGGGCTGGGCACGGCGCTTGGTATTAAACTGGCAGATCGGGATCGCCAGGTGATCTGTACACAGGGTGATGGGGCCTACATGTTCGGCAATCCCATTCCGGCCCATTATATTTCAGCGGCAGAAAATCTGCCCATGTTGACCATTGTTTACAACAACAGCATGTGGAACGCCGTCAAACGGAACACCCATGGAGTCTATCCCGATGGCTATGCGGCCAAGAGCAACTGGGAACCGCTGACATATTTTCAGGAAGGCGCCAAATTTGAAAAGGCCGTGGAAATTGCAGGCGGTTACGGCGAACGGGTGGAAGACCCCGCCGATCTGCCCATGGCACTGGATCGGGCATTGAATGCCATGGCCAAAGATGGCCGGCAGGCATTGTTGAATGTCGTTTCCAAAAATGCCTGAGCTTGATGGCGCTTCATCTTCTTAAATACGCGGTTGGTATAGAATCGGTTGCCCATATGGCAAAGGTTCAAAAGGAACGCCGTGCCCGCCGATTGGCCAATGGTGAGGGGAAGGGGACGTGGCATTTCACCCGTAATTTTCCACGCCGTTCAACAGAAGTGCTTGATGGTGGGTGCTTTTATTGGATCATTCACGGTGAAATCACGGCCTGTCAGAAAATCATGGGTCTGGAAAGAAGAGAACGTGAAAATGGCCGAAAACAGTGCGCCATTCGCCTTTCTTCGAAGATTATCCGGACCCAGCCCGTGGTGCACAGGCCCATTCAGGGCTGGCGCTATCTTGCCCCTGGGGATGCGCCGCCAAATTTAAACGCCCCATCCAAAATGGTTAAAGAATCCGGCACTTCATTGCCCCCGGCCCTTCGCGCAGAACTGCGTGCCCTTGGCTTGCTTTAGGCGGGTTCCCTTAATCCATTGAAATTGATTAAAAAATTCTAGAAATGAATAGATCAAATTTTAGATAAAGTGGATTCGAAAGCCTTGAAGGATTAACCGCCCCGGATGCCCCCACGCCTATCATAGGGCATCAATTAATTGCCCCGACATTGATTTAGGGGCGTCACGGGAAACGGTTTAATGGCTTTGCAATTGGCAACAGGAATTTCGGGGGGGCTGGCACAAATGCCGGGCGTGCGGAGCAGTGCCGCTGCTTCCAGCATCCCGAAACCCACAGCCGGTTACCAGCGTGAACTTGGCGCATTGCGCACGGCGGGGCAGCGGGCGGTTCAAATTGCCAGCGTCGATGCCGGAAAGCTTGGCATTGCCAGCGCCCTGACCGATCTTGCCAAGGCACAATCGGGTGTCAGCGAAATTTCCGACATTTTGGACCAGATGAAGGCCCTGACCAACCTTGCCACGCAAAAAACGGTGGCGTCGGCAACCGGCATTGAAACCAGTGATTAAGATATTTTATTGGCCCAGGGGCTGTCCACCACGGACCGGGCCCATTTGAATCACAGTTTTGATAATTTGCGCGATGAAATCACAGCAATCGTTGCGCGGACCACCAATGATGCGGGCACCGTGTTGCTGGATGGTGATGGTGGGGCTTCCAGGACGCTGACCTATACCGTTGGCGGGTCGGATGGGGGCGGTGAAACCTTGTCTGTCTCTATTGCGTCAGCCACGGTGGCAAAGCTTGCCACGGGGCTTGATAGTGCCGATTTGCTGACAGCATCCAATGCAACCACGGGCGATACCCTAACAAGCGATGCACAGATTGCGGCCGCCGCCATTGCTACGGCCATACGGGCGCAACAAAACCACGCCAGCGGGGCAAATAGCCTTGTGGTTGGGTATGGTGCCGCCGCGGGTACAGAAAAGAATACAAATCTTGAATTAAAAGGTGTTGTGGATATTTCAAGTGAGGTGGCCGCCATGACCACCCGGAATATCGGAAGCAACGCTATTGGCCAGAATTACCAAAAGGCTCTCGGGCTTCTTGGTGGGCTTACCAGCCCCGTTTCCCAAGCCCGCAGCGATACCAGCGCGGGCATTGGTGGAAACGATTCTGGTTCATCTTCCAGCGCGCCATCGAGCGCACCATCGAGCGCACCGGCCAGTCCACCATCAAGCGCACCCAGCGGTGGGGTAGATATCTCTGCGTAAAGCCAGCGTTATGCGCCTTTGGCCAGACCTGCCACATATTCCCCAATAGCCAGCGAAGACGTGAGCCCCGGGCTTTCAATCCCATAGAGCGCGATCAATCCGTCTACGCCGTGAACATCCGGCCCTTGAATAATGAAATCATTGTCAGCGGCGCGGCCTGGGTTGGTTTTGGGGCGGATGCCGGCATAGCCCGGTTCCAGATCGCCATCTTTTAAGTCAGGCCAGAACAGGCGGGCGGCATCATAGAAAAAGGATGCGCGCGCGGGATCAACCCAATAATCAATTTTGTCCACGTCTTCGGTGTCTGGCCCAAAACGCATTTGGCCGCCCATGTCCGGGCTGACATGCACTGCTTGGTGGTGCGCATCCGGCAAAGGATAGATCAGCCGTGAAAAGGGTGCCTTTCCGCGCAGGACAAAAAAGCAGCCTTTGACCAAAACTTGGCCGGGAATTGTGTTTTCCGGAATGCCATCAATGGTTCTGGCAATGCCCTGTGCCCCAATGCCTGCGGCATTGATACAGAGATTACACTGGATGGTGGTTTGTTCCTTCCCGCCGATGGAAAGTTCAATGCCCCCCTCGATCGCGCGTCCCTTGATAACCGGGGATCGTAATGCCAGGGATGCACCATGGGCCTCGGCATCGCCCAAAAGTGCCAGCATCAGATCATGGGCATCAACAATGCCCGAAGAGGGGGAATATAGAACGCCCTTAAAGACAAGTTCGGGCTCCATTTCCCGGACCTCTCCCGCATCCAGCATACGCAGATCAAACAACCCGTTGGATTCTGCTTTCAGGCGGTGGGCCTCCAGCTTTTCTGTTTGGGCATCGTTGGTCGCAACAATCATCTTGCCACAGCGCCGGTGGCCAACGCCGTGGGTTGCGGCATATTCATAGAGCAATTCTTTTCCCCGAAGGGCCAGCCGAGATTTCAGGCTGCCCGGCACGTAATTGATCCCGGCATGAATGCACCCGGTGTTGCGCGATGAGGTGTGGGTGCCAATGGCGTCTTCGGCTTCAATGATAACAACCTCGCGCCCCGCCATGGCCAGTGCGCGGGCAATGGCCAATCCAACCACCCCGGCACCAATGACAATACAATCAGTTTTTTCCATTTGGCGTTTCCTTGTTTAAAGGCGGCCTTTATTTAAAGGAATTTCGGGATTTGAAGGCGACGAAAAGCATCAGTAAAACCAGGAAGCCACCGACCACATAGAACGTCGGGGCAATGCCAATGAATTCTGCCATGGCCCCCATGATCACCGGGGTTACCAAAATCGACAGGCGATTGACCGTGGTGCGCAGGCCCACGCCCTTGCCCTGTTGGCGACCCGATGATTGGGACATCAGGGAAATCAACAAGGGTTGGCTGACCCCCATGAACCCGCCCCGCAGCCCCATGGCGCCCAACAACAAAACAAAGGTGCCCAGCATCGGCGTGATGGCGATCAATAAAATTGCCAGGCAGACCGACACTACCAAAACCCTGTAGGCCGTGAATTTCTTTGCCAGCCACCCCGCCGATATGGAGCCAACACTGCCCAACACGGCGGATGCAGATATCAACGTGCCGATCATGGTGCCGGTTAAGCCGATGGATTCAAGCCACACCACATAGAACGAGGTTTGAATGCCATTGGAAGAATGGCGGATCAAGGTAACGGCAATGACAAAGGCCACGGTCGGGATGGCGATCAACCGGAAGGCCGATGTGTAATCGGTCAGCCGCGGCAGAACTTCACGCACCGTCAGGCGTGAATAATTTTCATCGCCGCTGCCGATCTCGCCCTTGACGGGTTTGGGCATGGCAAGGCAGGAAAGGGTGAGGGCGATACCCCAAAATCCTAAAAACCCGAAGCCGCCCCATGGTCCGGCAAAATCCCAGGCCGCCCCGGTTGCCGGTGGCCCCACCAACATGCCGAAGCGGTTAAAGAAGGTGACGCGCCCGGCGTATTTGGGTTCGCCCTTCATGACGGCACCAATTTGGGCCTGGGTGCCGATCCAGCCCATGGCGGCAGAAATACCGCCCAGCATTTGTAAAAGGATAACGGCGGCAAAGAACGGGAACAGGGGAAACAAAAATGGCGTCACTGCGCCCAGAATGGAAAACCAGATCATCACCTTGCGGATGCCGATGCGATCCATAAGCGCGCCGCCATGGATTGACAGCAGCACGGGCAATATCTGGCGAGAGCCAAGGGCGATCCCCACCATCAGGGGGGAGCTGTCAACGTGGAGCATCCACAAGGGAACAACCACGGCGGCCAGTTGAATGGCCCCATTGGAAAAAATGCCGGCGGCATAAACCGGCAGCTGGCTGCGAAGGGGAATATTCCCCGGTGTCGCCACTTCGGGCGATTTATCCTCACTCAACGCATTTCCTCCCAGATTGTCTTAAAAGCCAGCGTGACTTTGGTCAAGCCTTGGCCTTCGATCATTTTGTAGCCCCAGAGCGTTTTGCATAAACCGCAATCAGGGCGACCAGACATAAAAGGGCGCCCCCCATGATGTAAAAGCTGTTTTCAAGCCCGGAAAATTGAACCACTGCACCCATGATGATCGGAATAAAGGTTGCCGCCAGTCGGTTGGCACTGGTGCGCAATCCCACCGCTTTGCCCTGATTTTGGGACCCCGCACCCCGTGCGGCCATGGTGATCATCAAGGGCTGGCCCAGCCCATAAAGGCCCCCGTTGATGGCGACGGCCACCATCAACAATGCATAAGAGCCAAGGACAGGCGTGATGGTGACCATAAGGATACAGACAGACACCGCAAAAATGGCCAGCCATGCGCCCGAAAAACGTTTCATCAATGGACCGGCCAGCAGGGAAGTTCCGCCGCCAAAAAGCGAGAAAACGGTCATCAACAGACCAATGGTGGTGCCGGTGTAACCCAGTTGTTCCAACCAGATGACATAGAACGATGACTGCATGGAAAAGCCACCAATTCGGATCACCGCCAGCATAACCACGGTTGCAATCACGGGGATGGACAACAATGAAAAGGTGGCCATGTAATCAGATAGTCTTGGGATAAAATCCCGTGCATTGATGGGAACATATTGGGTGCCGGGTTTTGGTGGTGTTTTGGGCAGGGCAAGACACGATGCCATCAATCCAGCCCCCCAGAGCGCCAAGGTCCCAAAGGATAGCCATGGCCCGCCAAAATCCCAGGCGGCCCCGGTCAGCGGCGGGCCTATCAATGCGCCGATGCGGACTGCGGCGCTCATCCGGCCGGCATGGACGGCACTGCCTTTCAGGGTTTGCCCGATAATGGCTTGGGCCCCGATCCAGCCAATGGCCGTGGAATAACCGGCAATCATCTGGATCAACACCAACACCCATAGCCAGGTTGTCAAAGGATAGAAAAAGGGAATGACCGCACCAATCCAGGTGAACATGACCATGATGCGTCTGGGGTCCATGCGGTCCATCATGGCCCCGCCATGGATGGAATACAGAAACACAAGAAAATGTCGGCTGCCCAACACGATGCCAATCATCAACGGGGATGGATTAAGGGTGATGACCCACAAAGGCACCACCACCATGGTCATGTAGCCAAGAGAATTGCTGAACATTGCGGCACCATAGATGGCCAGCTCCAGGCGAAGGGGCATCTTTTCAGGCGCTGAATAATCAGGTGTTTTGCTGCTCATGATTTTGGGCTTGCCTTACCAAAAGCCACCCATATTCCCATGCCCGCAAGGATGGATAGCATCAACGTCCCGGTCACATAGAAGGTTGCGTTCAACCCCCAAAATTGGGCAATGGCCCCCATAAAGACGGGGAGCATCAGATTGGCCACCCGGTTTCCTGTGGCGCGCAGCCCGATGGCGGTGGCCTGGGTTTCGGGGCTAACCGCATTGGAAAGAATCCGGTACATCACCGGTTGGGAAATGCCCTGACAAAGCCCCCGAATGCCGATGGCCACAGCCAACACAAAAAAGGCATCGCCATAAAGCGGGGTTGAAAAGACAAAGAAAATGGAAAGGCAGACCGCGCCTAAAAAGACCCAATTGGGCGGGATGAAGCGCGTCAGGTGGGCTGCCAACAGGGTGCCACAGGCCGCCATCATCTGTGACAGGGTCAGAAAGCCCCCAATGGCAGTTGCTTTCAGACCAAGTTGTTCCAGATAAATAATATAAAAGGATTGCTGCATGGTTGCAGACACAATGCGCACCGATGATACGACCACCACGAAGGCGACCGCCGGGATCACCAACAGCCCTGCAGCACCAATGTAGTCAGAAAGTTTTGGCATCAGGTGGCTGATGCGAAAATCAGGCCGCGATGCGATATCAACCCGTGCAGCACCGACCTCAGAGACTGGGACGGCACGCACCGCAATCAAGAAGGCAATGCCGACAACACCGATGACGGCAAAGGCAACCCATGGGGCGACAAAATCCCACAACACGCCCGCCATGATCGGGGCAATCATGACGCCGACCCTTGCAAAGAAAGCAAACCGGCCAACAATGGCGGGCTTGTTTTTACCCGCTTCCACCGCCAGCGATTGCGCGCCGATCCAGGTAAAGGACATGGCGGTACCGACGGCCATTTGCAAAAGGATGAGTGCGGGAAACCATGTGCTAATTGCGAAAACGGGTGGCAACAAAGCCCCGGCGATGCCCATCAAAATCATGACCAGCCGGGTGCCGTAGCGGTCCATCAAGACGCCGCCATGGATGGCAAGGATACCGGGTAAAAGTGATTTGGCACTGACCAGAAAACCAATTTCCAGCGGGCTTAGTCCAAGCATGACGGCCCAAAGGGGGATTAGAAAGCCAATCAGTTCTGCCTGACTGTCGGTGAGCATCCCTGAGGCATAGATGGTGAATTCTGCACGCGGTGAAACCGGCTGCTTGCTTGGCTCTATAGGTTCATCGGCATGGCTCATGGACGGGGTCTTAATCCGAAGGCCTTTGATCTTGCGACCATGATGGCCATGAACAGAACAATACCCAAAAGCGCAATGCCGGTCAGCAAGAAGGCATTTTCAACCCCGATGGATTCTGCAATGAACCCCATGATAATGGGCAGCACGATGGCACCCAATCGATTGCCTGTGGTGCGAAGGGCAACGCCGCGCGCCTGATATTCCGTTGGCAGGGATCTGGAAATGAAGGAAAAGGTTGCCGGGTGTAAAAACCCGTGGGCTGTTCCGCGCAGAATTTGGGCGGCGGCCAACAGGATGAATGCGCCGCCTAAAAGCGGGGTAATGGCCATCATGGTAATGGTCATGGCGGTCATGAATAACAAAAGCCAGTGGATCGTAAAGCGTCGCATGACCGGGGCGGCGACCAAGGAACCTATGGCCCCGGTGACTTCCGATGCAGAAATCAAAACACCGATCAGGGTTGCGCTCATACCAATGTCATTCAGGTAAGTGATGTAAAAGGATGATTGGATGGTTGATGGCGTATGGCGCAGCAATGCCACGGCAATGCCCAACCCCACAGCAGGGATGGCCAACAGGCTGAGACAGCTGGTGTAATCACTTAATCGTGGCAGAAAATCTCGCCAGCCAACCTTGGGGGCAGATGTTTTTTCCGGAGGTAGTGCATGTTCGCCTTCAACCCCATGTTCGGCCCAACGCGGCACCAACCAGGTAGATACCAATAGCCCCAATCCGGCGATGGTCGTGGCGGTAAAGGCTCCCCAATGGCCGGTTAAATCCCAGATCAGGCCAATCACCATGGGGGCGGCAATGCTGCCAGCACGGGAGGTAAAGGAAAATATCCCAAGATAATGGGGGTCGCCTTTGCCCAGCCGGGCAATCAGGGTCTGGGACCCAATCCAGCCAAGATTAGTGAAAAGCCCCGTCAGCATTTGCAGCGCAACAAGTGCCGGGAACCACGGACACAAGGGATACAGCGGAACAAGGCCTGCGGTGAAAACAGTAAAAATCAGCATCATGCGACGCGTGCCATAGCGATCAATCAGGACACCGGCATGGATGGCCAAAAGAAATGGCAAGAAAGACCGCGCCCCTACCATGATGCCAATTTGCGCCGGCGTTGCACCCAACATCAGCGCCCATAAGGGGGCTGCCACCAATAGAAAATCTGAATAGATGTTGGCCATTAACCCGGTGCCAAGAACGGGGTAATACGCCCGCTTTGGAATTGAATGGCGTGGGGGAATACTGGATGCGGTCATGTCTTGAACCCGGGGATGGTGCGCACCCACAGGGCAACGACGAGACAGCAAAAGATGAGAAACCCGCCGATCAGGTAAAAGCTGTCTTGAAGGCCGATGCTATCGACCACGACGCCCATGATGACTGGCACGATGACGGATGCAAAGCGGTTTGACGTGGTGCGCAGCCCAATGGATGTACCCTGTTCAGATTTGCTAATGGCGCGCGCCAAAATGCCGAACATAACGGGTTGGCTCAGCCCCTGTGCATAGCCGCGCCCGACGCTAAACAGTACCAACAGGACAAAAATATCTCCAAGGGCCGGGGTGATGGAAACACAGAACAACGACATGGCAGCAAAGATGATGAAAACCCAATGGGGCTTGATATGGCGTTCCCAAAAACCAGCCATGAAGGCTCCGATCAGGCCAGCGCCTTCGGATATGCCGATCAAAAATCCGATCACCGTTCCGATCAAACCAATTTCCTGAAGGTAAACCACGTAAAAAGAGGTTTGCACGACAGAAGATGAGATGCGCAATGCACTCATGGTGATGACAAAGGCAACCACTGGTACGGCGGCCAGAGAAAAGGCATGCAGGTAATCGGACCATTTGGGGGTGAGATCAGAAAGCTTTCGCCTCGATGCTTCGTTGTCCGCACCCTTCCCTGATGGTTCATGGTCGACCGGCACCAGCCACAGGGCCAGAACCACCAGCCAACTGAACAGGCCCATAAACACAAACGCCCCCCATGGCCCTGCAATATCCCACATGGCACCAATGGCCATTGGTGCCACCAACGTGCCGACCTTTCCGGCGATGGAAAAACGCGACAGCAATATGGTCTTGCCCTTGGTAAAATGAACGATCAAGGTCTGTGCCCCGACCCAGCCCATATTGGCTGTCAGCCCGGTGATCAATTGCAGAAAGAGCACGGCTGCAAAAAATGGCAGCGCTGGATAAATAGGGGCCAGCACTGCGGTGGTGATGGCATAGACCATGGTGACCCGCCGCGTGCCAAACCGATCCATCAGTACGCCGCCGTGAATGGAAAGCAGAAACGGCATCAGGGCCGACATGCCAACGGCGATGCCAATTTGGGTGGCAGAAAAATTCAGATGAATGGCCCACAGCGGCAGAATGACCTTCAGCATCATGGCGACAGAATTGGCCGTCAGCCCAACCCCATAGGTGGCATAGATGGTCCGTGCCGGGACCTGTTCCTCATCATCGGTTACGTCTGTGCCATCATGGGGATCGGCACCGGGGGCTTTGGCCACGAGCGGGGGACCTTTTTTTGGTTTCGCAGCGATTTTGCGCGTTGGATATCCGGGATTGGGTCGCGTCCGGAATTTGGGGGGATTTTACCCGGAAACCGGGCGATTGGGTGAACTAATGCGTGCCCGGGGCCTGAAACTTTCAGTCGTAACAAAATCGTGAGCAGAGTTCATTTGTGCCAAATTTGGTCATGGTTCAGAGTTAGGCATGACAAAAAGACAAATTAAGGCCTGTGTCGTTGTTTTTGCCCTGTGTGCATTGGGGGCGGGGACATATTTGCTGACACCAAATGAAAGTATTGGTGCGGATCAGGCCAAAATCCCTAAAGCTGCAAAATCCTGGGTGAATGAATGGCCAAAAACCGATTTTTCCCGCCATTCGGTGGATTTGGGAAAAATCCGCTCCGGTGGGCCGCCCAAGGATGGCATTCCACCCATCGATGACCCCCGTTTTTTGCCCTTGGATAAAATTTCCGATCATATCGGGACTGAGCCGGTCATTTCGATCTCTATCAAAGGTGATTCCCGGGCATATCCCCTTTCGGTGCTGATGTGGCATGAAATCGTCAATGACTATGTGGGCGGTGTGCCCGTATCGATCACGTTTTGCCCCTTGTGCAATGCATCTGTGGTGTTCGACCGACGCCTTGATGGCCAGGTGCTGGATTTTGGCACCACTGGAAAGTTGCGCCGTTCTGATCTGGTTATGTATGACCGCCAAACCGAAAGTTGGTGGCAGCAGTTTCTAGGGGAAGGCATTGTTGGCACCTATATGGGAAAACGGTTGAAGATGCTGCCATCCCGGTTGGAATCCCTGAACCGGTTTCGCACGCGCCACCCTGACGGCAAGGTGCTTGTGCCTAATAATCCGTCCATGCGCAATTATGGCGCCAATCCATATGCGGGGTATGACAGTTTGTCGCGCCCGTGGCTGTATGGTGGAAAAATGCCTGCAGATGTTGCACCCCTATCCCGGGTGGTTTCCATTGGCAAGGAAGCGTGGGCGCTCGCATTGGTGCGCCGCCATAAACGCATTGTTGCCGGGGATCATGTGATTACCTGGGAGGCGGGACAAAATTCAGCCCTGGACAGTCCTGAAATTGCCAAAGGGCGCGATGTTGGCAATGTGGTGGTGCAAAAACGCACGGCTTCAGGCCTTGTGGATGCAGTTTACGGCATTGATTTTGCCTTTGCCTTTTATGCGTTTCATCCAGATGGAATTATTCACGCTAAATAATCCCAAATTCTGAAAACTCCGGCTATCATGGGTCCATGTCTTATCTGGTTTTAGGAATAGCGGCCATCGCCGGGTTTTTGTTGTTGGCCCGGTGGCTGACAACCACAAACCCTCGCATGCTGGCCTTTTTGTTTCGGGTCGTGTTGGGGGTTTTGGTGTTGGGTGGGATTGCCTATGTGATCATGGCCGGGCGGTCGGTCTGGATCGCTTATGGGTTGCCTTTGGCTCTGCCATTTTATTACCAATGGCGTTCCAACCGCATGCGCCGCCAGAACCAAGATCAGAACCAAAATAATGGTTCCGGTGATGCGGGTTCAGGTAGCGGCGAGCGTCAGGAAAAAGCCAGGGGCTATGGCGAAGGCAATGGTGGCCCCATGACCCGCAAGGAAGCGCTGGATATTCTGGGTTTGAAGCCCGGGGTGAGCAACGAAGATATCCGTGAGGCCCACCATAGGCTAATGGCCAACCTGCACCCTGATCGTGGGGGCTCCAATTACCTTGCAACCAAGCTTAATCAGGCAAAAGACCTGCTTATGGGGCAGTGATGGCTGCTTGCCTCTGACGGGGGCCTGTGGCACAAAGACCGGGCCTTGGCCAATTGGTCAAGGGGTTTGAATCAAAAGGCAAATTGCAGGTAATTTTATGGCTCGAGCCATTCGCAAGGCGGTTTTTCCCGTAGCAGGTCTGGGCACCAGGTTTTTGCCTGCGACCAAGGCTGTGTCCAAGGAAATGTTGCCCGTCCTTGACCGACCGTTGATTGATTATGCCGTCAGCGAAGCCCGTGCAGCGGGCATTGATACCTTTATCTTTGTCACCGGGCGCAAAAGTAGTGCCGATACCCTGAAAGCCTATTTTGAAATGGCCCCGGACCTTGAAGCAGCGCTTCGGCCCAATCATGCGGCGTTGGTCACTCAATTAAAAGCGGACGAACCCCCAAAGGGATCGGTCAAATGTGTGACCCAGGATGAACCAATGGGCCTTGGCCATGCCGTTTGGTGCGCGCGTGAATTTATCGATGATGAGCCCTTTGCGGTCATCCTTCCCGATGATCTGATGGATTGTGAACCGGGCTGCATTTCCCAATTGATCGATGCGCATCAGAAAACGCAAGGTAACGTGGTTGCCATACAAGAAGTCCCCCGGGAAAATACCGCGCGTTATGGCGTGCTGGACCCGGGGGTTGAAAAAGACGGACTTGTGGAAGTTCTGGGTCTGGTGGAAAAACCCAAACCCGAAGATGCGCCCTCTAACCTGACCGTGGTTGGCCGTTATATTTTATTGCCAGAAGTATTTGATCATCTTTCGCGGTTTGAACGTGGTGCGGGCGGCGAGGTTCAGTTGACCGATGCGATGGCACAGATGATTGGGGCAGCGCCTTTTCATGGGCATCGTTTCACAGGGCATCGGTATGATTGCGGATCGCAGCAAGGGTTTGTCGAAGCTCAAATTGGCTTTTCCCTGAAGCAGCCGGAATTGCGTGAAACAATTCGCCGATTTCTGCGCGCATCTGGCGAAGAATGGGAGTAACCGGCGCTGTGTTGTCGTTGGCAATCGAGGATAGATCATGAATGTTGTTATGATTGGAAGCGGGTATGTTGGGCTGGTGTCCGGGGCCTGTTTTGCAGAATTCGGATTTGATGTTGTCTGTGTCGATAAAGATACAGACAAGATCAATGCCTTAAATGCGGGAAAGATTCCTATTTTTGAACCCGGTCTTGAAGACATGGTTGCCAGTAACCGGGAGGCGGGCAGGCTTGGCTTTGCGACCGATCTTGGTTCCGCCGTGGCCAGTGCGGACATCGTCTTTATTGCCGTTGGCACCCCGTCGCGTCGCGGCGATGGCCATGCCGATCTAAGCTACGTTTATGCCGCTGCGAAAGAAATTGCTGCCGCCCTTTCTGGCTATACGGTGGTGGTGACCAAATCTACCGTGCCCGTGGGCACGGGTAGGGAAGTGGAACGGATCATTCAAGAAACCCGGCCGGATGCTGACGTTGATGTTGCCTCCAATCCGGAATTTCTGCGCGAAGGGGCTGCCATCAATGATTTTATGCGCCCTGACCGGGTGGTGATTGGCACCACATCAGAAAAAGCCCGAAAAGTTATGGGCCGCCTGTATCGGCCTTTAAATCTTTTGGAAACGCCGATCCAGTTTACATCCCGTGAAACAGCGGAATTGACCAAATACGCAACCAACGCATTTTTGGCGACCAAGATTACGTTTATCAACCAAATTGCGGATTTGTGCGAAAAATTAGGTGCCGATATTGGGGATGTGGCCCGGGGTTTGGGCCTTGATGGGCGCATTGGGAATAAATTTCTGCATCCGGGGCCGGGCTATGGCGGTTCGTGTTTCCCCAAAGACACCCTGGCCCTTGTCCGTACCGCACAAGAAGCAGGTGCGCCGGTCAGCATTGTTGAGAACGTGGTGGCATCAAACAACCAACGCAAGCTGGATATGGCCCAAAAGGTTATCAATGCCCTTGATGGGGAACCCAAAGGCAAGACCGTCGCTGTTTTGGGGCTGACGTTCAAACCCAATACCGATGACATGCGCGAAAGCCCCGCCCTTGATATTGTGCCGGCTTTGATGAAGGCGGGCATTACCGTGCGCGCCTATGATCCCGAAGGGATGGCTGAGGCAGCCAAAATGATTGATGGTCTTGAAACCTGTGAGTCTGTTGAAGCAGCAATGACTGATGCGGATGCCCTGGTGATCATTACCGAATGGAATGAATTTCGGGCCCTTGACCCTATTGTCATCAAGGAACGCCTTCGCCAGCCCGTCGTGGTTGATCTGCGCAATATATTCAGCCCAGCAGACATGGCGTCTGCGGGCATTCGATATTTTAGTATCGGTCGCCCAGAGGCGACGTAATTGGTATTTATCGCCCAGAGGCGACGTAATTGGTATTTATCGCCCAGAGGCGACGGAATAAAAAAAAGGATAAGACGTGAGCGGATATAAATTTAATCCCACCATTCTTAGAGAATATGACATTCGTGGCACCATTGGCGTGTCGTTGGGCGAAGCCGATGGCGAAGCCCTTGGGCGTGTGCTGGCGACGTGGCTTGCTGCCCGTGGCGGCAAAACTGTTCATGTGGGTTATGACGGTAGAGACAGTTCCCCAATTTTGGAAACCGCTCTGGTAAAGGGGCTGGTCATGGGTGGCATGGAGGTAACGCGCATTGGTTTGGGGGCGACCCCGATGTTGTATTTTTCTACCGTGACGTCAGGTGCAGATGCCGGTGTCATGGTGACCGGTTCGCACAATCCACCGGAATATAATGGTTTCAAAATCATGGCCTTCGGCAAGGCGTTCTATGGCGATGACATTAAGCTGCTGGGCGACATGGCCGAAAGCGGTGATTTTGTGGAGGGCGAGGGCTCAGACCGTGAAGCATCTGTGCTTGAACCGTATGTTGCGCGTCTTGCGGTTGATTACGATGGCAAGAACGACCTTGCTGTGGCATGGGATAGCGGAAATGGTTCCGCAGGCCCCGCCATGGAACGATTGGCGAAGATCCTTCCGGGCCGTCATGTTCTTTTGAATGAAAAGGTGGATGCGACATTTCCGAACCATCACCCTGATCCTACCATTCCTGAAAATCTGGTGCAGCTTCAGGAATTGGTTGCGCGGGAAAAACTGGATTTTGGCATTGCCTTTGATGGCGATGGGGATCGCATTGGGGCAGTGGACGGCAAGGGACGCATTTTGTGGGGTGATCAGATGATCGCGCTTTTGGCGCGCGATGTTTTGAAAGAACACCCCGGTGCCACAATCATTGCCGATGTAAAGGCAAGCCAGGTTCTGTTTGATGAAGTGGCGCGCATGGGTGGGGAACCTTTGATGTGGAAATCAGGACATTCCCTGATTAAGTCAAAGATGTCTGAAACCAATTCGCCCCTTGCTGGCGAAATGAGCGGTCATATCTTTTTCGCCGATCATTATTATGGGTATGACGATGGCCTCTATGCCGCTGTCCGGCTGTTGTCGGTGGTGGCCAATTCTGGCAAAAGTCTGGAAGCCTTGCGCGATGAATTGCCAGAAATGATCAACACGCCGGAACTGCGGTTCCCGTGCGGTGAAATCCGTAAATTTGAAGTGCTCGAAGAAGTCACCCAACGGCTGAATGATGTCGGGGCTAATGTAAATGACTGCGATGGTGTGCGGGTTCTGACCGATGATGGTTGGTGGCTTTTGCGGGTATCAAACACCCAGGACGTTCTGGTGGCACGGTGTGAATCCACCACCCAGGAAGGTCTGGATAGACTGAAATTGGCATTGGTCGCAGAATTGGAAGCAAGTGAGGTTGAGGCGCCTGATTTTTAGCCTCTGAATTTTAGCCCCGGAAGTGACGGTGCTATTTTTTCTTTGCCTTGGCCATGCTGGCAATTTTCCCCTGCGGGGTAATCGGCACGCAACTCATATTTTTCGTCTTTAGAAGTTCGCATATTTTGTGGGCACGATCCCGGTCAAGGCCGATCAATCGCGCGCGATAAACAACGCCTGATTTTTCACGGGTGGGACGGATGTTCATCAACGTGCCATGCAACATTCTGGGCAATCTGCGCAGCGCCCTGCTGGCCGCAAGATGGGCCGGGGCAAAGCGTGAAAAAGCGCCCACCTGTATGGCCCATGGGCCGTTATCCAATGCATCCCGCGTGGTGGGCGATGCCTTTTTGGGGGCTGGCGCTGAACCCTGATCTATGACGATCGGTGTTTCCGATGGGCGTCTGGGTGGGGTCAGGCGGGAAAGACGGATATAGCCTCTGGCGCCACGGGCGCGATGGACCCTGATTTTGGCGTAGATGCGTCGTTTTTTGCGGGTGACGTGGATGTTGCGGTCGTAGTCATAGGCGGTATAGCGCCCACCCGTGGCCTTTTCAAAACCGCGTTCCAAAAGCCCCATCATGTGCAAATCCCGTGCGCGCGGGGATCGGGTTCCCATAGTCACCCCGATCAAGTGGATGTTTGATCGGGCAGCAGAAACAGCCAAATTAAAACCGGATGCGCGAATGTAACCTGTTTTCCCACCATTGGTTCCCGCATAGCGGTCCAGCAATCGATTGTGGTTTGCATGGCGTCGGCCCTGAAAGGTGAAATACCGCGCTTTGAAGAAGGTATAATATTGCGGAAAATCGCGCTTGAGGGCGCGCAACAGCGTGGCCATATCACGTGCCGTTGTTAATTGGCGGCGATTGGGCAGGCCTGAGGCATTGCGGAAGCTGGTATTTTTCATGCCGAGCGCTTTTGCTTTGGCGCTCATCATATAGCCAAACTTGCGTTCCGTTCCGCCCAGTTCTTCACCCATGGCCGATGCAATGTCATTGGCTGATTTAACAATCAAAGCCATGACGGCATTGCGCACTGTGATTTTTTTCTTGGCTTTTAGGCCCAGCTTTGATGCGGGCTGGCGGGCGGCGCGCCGCGACATGGTGATGGTCCCATCAAGGCTCAACCGCTTGGTTTTTAGGGCCTCAAAGGTCAGATAAAGGGTCATCATTTTGGTCAGGGATGCGGGGTAATGGCGCCCATCGGGGTTGACGGCATGTAACACACGTCCGGTTTTTTCATCAATGACGATGGATGCATATTTGGCCTGTGCCGGATTGACGGCAGCCGTAATCCCACCCAGAAGAGAGAAAACACCGATGGCCAACGCAAAGGCGCGGACCGACACACAGGCTTGGCCTGACAGATGAATTAGAGAGAATTGCACAGGCGCCAAATGACCCTCAAGAAGGCGGTTCCAATTGGGTCTGCATGCTAGGGAATACTACATTTCCTGTCTACCTTCGATTTTCATACTCCATTTAGGGGTTCTTTGGTAAAAATGATCTATGAATTTAAAAGGCTTCCATGGGCACAACTTTTTTCAGCCCAGCTTGCGATGTGTGCGGATCACCTTGGCGGTCTCCGTGCTTGGGGTGTTGGCTGCATGCAGTTACCAGCCGGGCGATAAAGACAATCCGATAACGCGCGCCTTTTCCTGGTTCAGCTATCTCAATGGGGATGATCTCAGGGCGTATTGCAGGGGCGGTGGGCCAGACCGGTATCGCATCGTCTATAACGCGACATGGCATGAACAGGTGCGTACCTATGACATAACCGCTGATTTTTCTGGTGCTGATTTGGTGGTTCAGGTGCGCGGCACACCTGATTTCACAAAAGCCATTCCGCTGGATGATCTTTTGAAACCGTGGCGCGGGGTGACCCTTCGGGATCGGATTACCACCAAGGACCTGAATGGGGTTCGGTCAAGATTGGCAATGAGTGATTTCTACATCCCGCCCGCCAATGGCACGCGGGTCCGATCTGATCATTTCTTTTGGGTGGTCATGGCATGTGAAAAGGGAAAATTCAGGTTCAATGCCTGGGAACACCCATCCAAGGCTTTCGCAAAGGTGACGCTTATTCCTGCCTTAAAGCCCATTGATCGGACCGGGATTGCTTTTAATGCGCCCCACGGCCTGAAAGAACGCCATGAAAATGACAAAGATCAGGAGGATCATTACGAATTGGTGGTCAGGGACGGTAAATTCGGTGTTTTTTAAGGAAATTAGCGTCGAATCAACGGGCATTTTGAGGTGGATTGGCCTAACATATTGTGGTCGACTTCGTTACAGTCACAACATATAGATTTTAGTGCATAGGAAGAGAATGCAGCAAACCGTAGACATGAACACATTTGAGAATATCTGGTTTAGCCGGGGGGAAAATCGGCCTGTTTCTTATGCCGTAGAAAAATTTGTGATGCCTATAATTTCTGCAGGCGATGATGATGGTCCCGGCAGAAATGGTGGCGGAAACGGTGGCGATACCGGGGTCATTGTTGAAACCGCGCCCAAGACCAAAAAACCCTCCATGTACAAAGTTCTTTTGCTGAATGACGATTATACGCCCATGGAATTCGTCATTTATATTCTGGAGCGGTTTTTCAACAAAGCCACTGAAGAAGCCACTAAAATCATGCTTCATGTCCACCAGCGAGGGGTGGGCATTTGTGGTGTGTTCCCCTATGAAATTGCCGAAAGCAAGGTCACGCAAGTAATTGACTTTGCACGCAAGCACGAACACCCCCTACAATGTACCCTTGAAAAGGAGTAGGCCTCATGTTGTCGCGTAATCTGGAACAGACTTTGCAACGCGCCCTTTCGCTCGCCAATGAACGAAAGCATGAATTTGCCACTCTGGAACATCTTCTTTTAGGGTTGGTTGATGACAAGGACGCGCTGGCGGTTATGCGGGCTTGTGGCATTGATATTGATCGCCTTCGCGATGATCTGGGCGGCTATCTGGATGAGGAACTGGAAAGTCTGGTTTTGGAACACCCCGAAGAAGCCAAACCGACGGCAGGTTTTCAGCGTGTTTTGCAGCGCGCCGCCATTCATGTTCAATCATCGGGCCGCGAAGAAGTAACCGGCGCCAATGTTTTGGTGGCCTTGTTCTCCGAACGCGAATCCCATGCCGTGTATTTCCTTCAGGAACAGGAAATGACGCGTCTGGATGCGGTCAACTATATTTCCCATGGCATTGCCAAGGTTGGGCGTTCAGAAGAGCGCAATGTTCGGGGCGAATCTGAAGAACGGCGTTCATCATCTTCTTCTTCTTCTTCTTCAAAAGAAGAAAAAAAGGACAGCGCGCTGGATGCCTTCTGTGTTGATCTGAATAAAAAGGCAGTCGATGGTAAAATTGACCCCCTGATTGGCCGTGGCGAGGAAGTGGATCGCACCATCCAGATTTTATGTCGACGCACCAAAAACAACCCCCTTTATGTCGGTGACCCCGGCGTTGGCAAGACAGCCATTGCCGAAGGCCTGGCCCGTCGCATCGTGAACAAAGAAGTGCCCGATGTTTTGTCTAATGCCACCATTTTTTCATTGGATATGGGGTCTTTGCTGGCGGGAACGCGGTATCGGGGTGATTTTGAAGAACGCATCAAGGAAGTGCTGTCCGAAATTGAAAAGCATGAGAGTGCGATACTGTTCATTGATGAAATTCACACCGTCATTGGTGCCGGTGCCACATCGGGCGGGTCTATGGATGCATCCAACCTGTTGAAGCCGGCCCTGCAATCGGGCTCGCTGCGCTGTATTGGTTCCACCACCTATAAGGAATACCGGAATTATTTTGAAAAAGACCGGGCCCTGGTTAGGCGTTTCCAAAAAATCGACATCAATGAACCGTCAATCCCCGATGCCATTAAAATTCTGAAAGGGTTGAAGCCGTATTACGAAAAACATCATCGGGTGCGCTACACCAATGATGCCATCCGGGCGGCAGTGGAATTGGCGGCACGCCATATTCATGATCGTAAGCTGCCGGACAAAGCCATCGATATTATTGATGAAGTGGGGGCGGCACAGATGCTGTTGCCAGAATCGCGCCGGCGCAAGGTTATATCGGTAAAAGACGTTGAAGGCATTGTTGCAAAAATTGCACGCATCCCGCCCAAGACCGTTACCAATTCAGACAAGGAAAGCCTCAAGACCCTTGATAGTGATCTGAAGTCTGTCGTCTTTGGACAAAATGAGGCGATCGATGCCCTTTCAAGCTCTATTAAGCTTGCCCGCGCCGGGCTTAGGGAACCTGAAAAGCCTGTTGGCAATTATTTGTTCTCTGGCCCAACCGGTGTTGGCAAGACAGAGGTTGCCCGTCAGTTGTCTCGGATTATGGGGGTAGAGCTGATCCGGTTTGATATGTCGGAATATATGGAACGCCATACCATATCGCGTTTGTTGGGAGCACCTCCGGGTTATGTGGGCTTTGATCAAGGCGGCCTGTTGACCGATGCCATTGACCAGCACCCCCATGCGGTACTGTTGCTGGATGAAATTGAAAAGGCCCATCCGGATCTGTTCAATGTTTTGTTGCAGGTCATGGACCACGGAAAATTGACAGACCATAACGGCAAGACCGTCGATTTTCGTAACGTGGTCTTGATCATGACCACCAATGCCGGTGCTGCTGAAATGGCCAAGCCAGCGATCGGGTTCGAACGTTTATCGCGTGTCGGTGATGATGAAGAAGCGATCAAACGCATGTTCACCCCGGAATTCCGCAACCGGCTGGATGCGGTTATTTCCTTCGCAGGCCTTGGCCCGGAAATTATTGCCAAGGTGGTGGACAAGTTTGTGATCCAGCTGGAAGAACAACTGGCAGATCGCAATGTGCAGATCGAAATGTCGGCGGATGCCCGTAAATGGCTTTCTGAAAAGGGCTATGATGAGGCCTTTGGCGCGCGGCCATTGGCCCGGGTGATTCAGGAAAACATAAAGCGGCCATTGGCTGATGAATTGTTGTTTGGAAAGCTTGCCAAGGGTGGCGTCGTCAAGGTCACGATCAAGGGCGGCAAGCCTGATTTTAAAATTTCCCCATTGCCACCAAAGGGTAAGCCTAAAAAACCAAAACAAATCACCAAGCGCGATCCCAAGGTGCCAGCGCTGGTTGAATAGGGTATCATTGATAAAAATCAGGGCTGACCCATAGGGTTGGCCCTGATTTATTTTTAACGGGAGTTTTCATGGCATTGCCCAAAGGCAAAAAAAAGAGTGTGCCCATTACGCTCGCGGTTTTAGCCGTGGGTGGCGGATATTATATGTTCTCTGAACCCGCACATCAGGATGTGAAAACCCCTGCCGCCATTTCCAGCCCCATAGAATCACCCGCCGATTTTCGCCGTGGAAAATTGCGTACGGCCATAAAAACCATCGTGCTGGATGGGTCTGTTCTGAGCATTAAACGGGGCATTTCTGATTACGAAGCACGGATCAGCGTTGGAAAAGACTGGCACGACCTTGCCTATGACATCCGCCTTGGCATGGGGCGTCAAATCTGGAAAAAATGGTCGCAATCGTTCCCACCCCATGCCCGCGACCGGGCCCGCATTGTTATCGTCAATGAAAAGGGCCGCAAAGTCGGCGGTTCCCGCATGCTCGGCGCCTTCGACATCTGGGTCCGGAAATAATCTAAAACCCTTCTTCGTCTTCAATGCTTCTGGGGGCGGCGCCGTCTCGGTTGTTATTATCGTCTTTTTTGAAGGGTGCGCGGGTGGCAAGGGCTTGGCGTTCGGAATCGACTTCGCGACGTTCCTGGGTCAGAAATTGTTCGACGGCGTTGCTGAAACCGGAATCTGCAATCCAGTGGGCAGAGTAGGTGGCTTCGGGCATATAGCCCCGGGTGATTTTGTGGTGGCCCCCGGCTCCGGCCTCAACCCGGCTTAGGCCACGTTCGATGGCAAAATCCATGGCTTGGTAATAACAGCATTCAAAATGCAGGAACGGATGGTCTTCAAGGCAGCCCCAGTTGCGCCCGAACAGGGCATCATCGGAAAATAGATTAAGCGCACCGGCAATGGCCAGGTCTTCGCGAAAGGCCATGACCAGCAAGACACGGTCCGCCAGTCTGGCGCCTAGTTCGTGGAAAAATTCATGGCTGAGATACGGATGCCCCCATTTGCGTGCTGCGGTGTCCATATAAAAGCTGTGAAACGCATCCCAGTGTTCGGGCAAAATATCGCTGCCGGTCAGGCGTTTGATCACCACGCCATCTTTCGTGGCCTGGGCGCGTTCTTTGCGGATGTTTTTGCGTTTGCGCGAAGAGAGCGCGCTTAAAAAATCATCGAAATCATGAAAGGGTTGATCATCAGAGCCTTTGTTTTGCCAATGAAATTGCCGGCCTTCGCGTAGCAGGTATCCTTGTTCGCCTGCAATTTCCCATTCGTGCTTGGTTGGAAAAATAATATGGAGCGATGAAACCTGCAGTTTTTTGGCAACCTCTTTCAAGGCACCCATTGTGGTTTTAATATTTTTGCCATCACTACCGGGGGCGCTATCAGGGGCGCACAGAAGCCTCGGTCCTGTGACCGGGGAAAAAGGCGCTGCTACAAGAAGTTTTGGATAATAATCGCCTCCTGCGCGTTGATAGGCATCGGCCCATGCCCAATCAAACACGTATTCACCATATGAATGGCTTTTTTGGAACATCGGCGCGGCGGCAATCATCGCCCCTGTTTGGTCGCGGATTACCAAATGGCGGGGAATCCAGCCCGCTTCGGTGCCGGTGCACCCAGATGCTTCCATGGCTTTTAGAAAGGCGTGGGTCACGAAAGGATTATTGGTGGGGTCCACGGCGCGTGCCAGCGCATCCCAGTCTTTGGGCGCAACATCGTCCATAGAGGACAACAGCGAAAAATCTATGGCATCGGACCCATCAGGCATGGCGGCCTCAGTTAATTTCGAACAAGCCTTCAACCTCAACGGCCGCGCCTAAGGGCAGGGTGTTGACCCCGACGGCGGCCCGGGCATGACGGCCCGCATCGCCAAAGATATCGACCATCAGGTCAGATGCCCCGTTGATGACCTTTGGCTGATCGGTGAAATTATTATCGCTGGCAACAAAACCGCCCAGGCGCACCACACGCACCACGCGGTCCAGATCACCATCGCAGGCGGGTTTAAGCTGCGAAATCAGGTTAAGGGCACAGACCCGGGCGGCATCGATGGCTTGCTCAAGGGAAACGCCATCATCCCCCCCTGCACCAACCTGGCCCACACAGGTGAGTTTCCCATCCACCATGGGCAATTGACCCGAAATAAAAACCAGATTTCCAGATTGCACAAACGGCACGTAATTGGCGGCACTGGTGGGCGCGTTGGGCAGGGTGATCCCCAATGCCTGAAGCCGTGCATCGATATCTTTAGAGTGTTTTTGGTTCATGGTCTTAATGGTGCCTTGTTTTGCATCTATCAGACAACAGGTTTGATTGTAGCTTTGATGGTTTTAGACAAGAAAGAAGGGGGTGCCCGAAGACACCCCCAAGTTTCAGGGAGAACCTACATCACTAGGTACTAACTTACGCTAGCTACAGCCACTGGTACTGCCACAGGTGTTGCATTTGAGACAGGTCCCGTTTCGTACCAGGGTGAAGTTGCCACATTCACCACAGGCATCGCCCTCATAGCCTTGCAGACGCGCTTCACGCACCAGGTCCAGCTTTGAATTGCTATGCGCCGTGATGGCGGCACTGACGGTGACGGAATTGGCAGAGCCGTCACCGGTCAGGGATGAAGGGGCAGAAACCGCATCGGCAATGGATGCCATGGCTTCCTCAACTGTGCTTTCTACGCCAACCACCGTGTCTTCGACAATTTCACGGGCAGTGGCAGCACCCCCTTGTAAGACATAGAGGTTCGAGCGCACATACCCGGTGCTGGCGAGCCTCTTTGCGGCTTCCAATTGGACGTCTTCAACGGCATTAGGAAGATTGCCCTCTTTATTCCCCCGTCCTACCGCATCAGGCAGGATATCGGCGGGTTCCACGTGGGCAAGATCAGATCGTCCAAGATAGGAAACAGCGAGTTCACGGAAAATATAGTCAAGAATGGATGTCGACATTTTGATGGCGTCGTTGCCCTCAACAATGCCGGATGGATCGAAGCGGGTGAAGGTAAAGGCTTCGACAAATTCTTCCAGCGGCACCCCGTATTGCAGGCCGATGGAAACAGCGATGGCAAAATTGTTCATCAACGACCGGAAGGCAGCGCCTTCTTTGTGCATGTCGATGAAGATTTCGCCAATGGTGCCATTTTCATATTCACCGGTGCGCAAATACACCTTGTGGCCGCCAACGATGGCTTTCTGGGTATAGCCCTTTCGCCGTGGCGGCAGGGTGGACCGTTCAGAGATCATGCGTTGAACGATCCGCTCAGCGATGACCTTTGCCTTTTCGGCTTGGGGTGACTCGACAATTTCGGCGATGGCTTCTTCGGTGTCTTCAACATCATCGTCAAGAATTTGCGAATTCAACGGTTGGCTCAATTTGGAACCATCCCGATACAGCGCATTGGCTTTCAATCCCAACTGCCAGGAAATTTGATAGGCATCCTTGCATTCTTCAACGGTGGCGCTGTTGGGCATATTGATGGTTTTCGAAATGGCCCCGGAAATAAAGGGCTGGGCTGCGGCCAACATGTTGATGTGGCTTTTCCAGCTCAGCGCGCGTTTACCGTTTTTGCCGCAAGGGTTGGCACAATCAAAGATGTGCATGTGTTCTTCTTTGAGATGCGGCGCCCCTTCAAGGGTCATGGCACCGGCGCAAAAGGTGTTGGCGGCTTCGATATCATCCTGGGTGAACCCGATGGCGGCCAACAGATCAAACGTTGGGTCATTCAGGTCTGCATCGGTCAGGCCCAGCGTCTTCATGCAGAAATCATCACCAAGGGAATACCGGTTAAAGGCAAATTTGATGTCAAAGGCTGATACCACGGCTTCATCGACCTTTGCCAAAACGGCATCATCGAACCCTTTTTTCCGCAAACGATCATGGTTGACCCCGGGCGCACCCATGAGTGTTCCGTGACCAACGGCGTAATTGGCAATGGCCTCAATTTCTTCGGCGCTATAGCCAAGGGTCCGAAGGCCAATCGGCACGGTGCGGTTGATGATTTTAAAATAACCCCCGCCGGCAAGTTTTTTGAATTTGACCAGCGCAAAATCAGGCTCAATCCCGGTGGTGTCACAATCCATGACCAGACCGATGGTGCCTGTTGGCGCGATAACCGATGCCTGGGCATTGCGATAACCGTGTTTTTCACCCAGTTCCAATGCCCGGTCCCATGCCCGCCCGGCGGCAACCGCCAGATTGATGTCGGGGCAGTTTCCAATGTCCAGCGGCACTGGCTTAATGGTCAGGCCTTCATAGCCTTTGTCTTCACCATAAGCAGCCCGACGATGGTTGCGGATGACCTGCAGCATGGCATCGCGATTGTCTTCAAAGCCCGGGAACGTACCCAGTTCTTCGGCCATTTCTGCGGATGTGGCATAAGAGGTGCCGGTCAGGATCGCCGTTAATGCACCCGCCAAGGCGCGCCCATCATCAGAATCATAGCCCATGCCGCCGGCCATCAAGAGGCCACCGATATTGGCATAGCCAAGACCAAGGGTGCGGAATTCGTATGACAGCTGAGCAATTTCGCGGGATGGGAATTGGGCCATCAGCACGGAAATTTCCAGAACAACGGTCCATAAACGAATGGTGTGTTCATAGCCCGGAATGTCAAAGCTGCCATCTTCGGGGTTGCGGAAATTCAAAAGGTTGATGGAAGCAAGATTGCAGGCGGTATCGTCCAGAAACATATATTCAGAACAGGGGTTAGATGCATTGATACGGCCAGAATTGGGGCAGGTGTGCCATTCATTGATGGTGGTGTCGAACTGAATCCCGGGATCAGCGGATGCCCAGGCGGCAAACCCGATCTGGTCCCAAAGTTCGCGTGCGCGGATGCGTTTATGCACGCCGCCATCGGTGCGACGGATCAGTTCCCATTCACCATCTTCCAGAACTTTTTGCAGGAAATCATTGGTGATGCGGACAGAATTGTTCGAATTCTGCCCCGATACCGTGAGATAGGCTTCGGAATCCCAGTCTGTGTCGTAGGTCTTGAAATCAATTTCCGTGTATCCCTGTTTGGCGAATTGAATCACCCGCTGGATATAATTTTCAGGGATGTGGGATTTACGGGCACCAATGATGGCCTTTTTCAGGGCCTTGTTGCTGCGTGGATCAAAGATATCTTCGCCAGCCACATCACCATTTTCGTCGCAACACGCAGCGATGACGGCATTGAGGTGGATATCGGCTAGTTTGGAACCGGCAACAAGGGCTGCCACTTTCTGTTCTTCCACAACCTTCCAGTTAACGTAGTTTTCGATGTCTGGGTGATCGACATCAATGGTGACCATTTTTGCCGCGCGCCGTGTGGTGCCACCAGATTTGATGGCCCCGGCTGCGCGATCACCAATTTTGAGGAAGCTCATCAGGCCCGATGATTGGCCGCCGCCTGAAAGGGGTTCTTCTGAGCCCCGGATCTGGGAGAAATTGGAACCCGTACCTGAACCATATTTGAAAAGGCGTGCTTCGCGAATCCACAGATCCATGATGCCACCTTCATTCACCAAATCATCGCTGACCGATTGAATGAAACAGGCATGGGGCTGGGGATGTTCATAGGCTGATTGCGACGCCACCATTTTGCCGGTTTCGAAATCGACATAGAAATGCCCTTGGCTTGGCCCGTCAATGCCATAGGCCCAATGCATGCCGGTGTTGAACCATTGTGGCGAATTGGGAGCGGCCATCTGGTTGGCCAGCATGTAGCACATTTCGTCATAGAAGGTTTTTGCATCTTCCTCCGCATCGAAATAGCCACCCTTCCAGCCCCAATAGACCCATGTGCCGGCCAAACGGCGGAACACTTGCTTGGCGCTGGTTTCGCCGCTGTAACGTTCATTTTCTGGCAATTCTGCCAGGGCTTCTTCATCGGGGATGGAACGCCACAACCATGAAGGAACGGTTTCTTCTTCAACCGTTTTCAGCTTTGCGGCAATGCCTGCTTTGCGGAAATATTTCTGAGCGATGATGTCGGTGGCAACCTGTGACCAGTGTTCCGGTGCATCAAAATTTTCAAGCCGAAAGACGATGGACCCATCGGGATTGCGAATCTCACTGGTGGATTCCTTGAATGAAATCCCGTGATACGCAGACTGATCTGCCTTGGTAAAATGACGCGCAATACGCATTTAAAACCCCCAAATTTATGCGAGCCCCCCGTGGTAATACGCTTCGGACCCCTGATTATCGACTGAACTGCTTGCAGTCCTTCCCCCAAGTTTGCGCCCCTTTTTTCGAATTAGGGACTACATATAGGTAACTACAAGGTTACAAACTCTAGATATGGGGGGTGGTTGGTGTCAACAACAAATTGTGTTTTAGGGGCCTCGATCCACAAGATATTGTGGTTTATCCGGGCGAGGTTGGATCAAATTTAGTGCAAGTGCTGGTTTTAAATGGTCGAGCAACCCTATGGAATGGCTGTATAAATTTTTGAAGATGAAATGCCGGCCTGAAAATTTTACGAAAAAGCCGGCTTAATAATATTTTATTCATACATGGCATTTAATAGCGGGGCTGGACGGATGGGGCGCCCAGTGGCATATTCCCGCGACGACCATTTTAACCAACTTGCCCGAAGGCTTTTTGTTTTATGACCCTTGGTATCCGCCTTTTGACCTGGTTTCGTGGCGCCTATGTTGGCGAAGACGAATACGGCAACCGCTACTATCGCGAAAAAAACCGCACCCATGCAAAGAACAACGGCCGTGAACGCCGTTGGGTCCTTTATCATGGTGATGCAGAAGGTTCGAAAGTGCCACCGGTGTGGCATATCTGGCTTCACCACACCACCGATCAGGTGCCCAATGCGTCCACCCTTGCCCGCAAGCCGTGGCAGAAACCCCATCAGGCCAACGGGACGGGGACTGCGTCGGCTTACCGGCCATCGGGGTCTTTGTTGACGCGCGGACACCGGGCACCCGCCACGGGTGATTATGAACGCTGGACCCCGTAAGGTTTCTGCATGATAAATGTAGGGCACCGCCAAAAGGCCGGTGCCAAAAGGTGTGTGAAAGGATTTTTAGATGCAGCGTAATATGATTGAAACCGCTCTCGGCGCCGTTGTTCTGGTAGTGGCAGCGGTGTTTATTGTATTCGCCTATTCAAATGCCTCTCTCAGGACCTCTGCCGGTTATGTAATCACGGCAAAGTTTGATCGCATCGGGGATCTTAAGGAAGGTGCCGATGTAAAACTTTCGGGCATCAAGGTGGGCTCGGTCACCAACCAAACCCTGGACCCAAAGACCTATCAGGCGATTGTTGCCATGACCATTGAACACAGTATTAAAATTCCTGTGGATACATCGGCAGAAGTTTCTACCGAAGGGTTGCTTGGGGGAAGCTATCTTCTTTTGACCCCGGGGGCTGAAGACAAGGTTTTTGCCGATGGCGGAGAGATCACCATTACCCAAGGTGCGGTTAACCTGATGGACCTGATTGGCAAAGCGATGTTCTCTGCCAAAGATGGCTTGGGCAAAGGTGAACCGGCGGGTGGTTCTGGCGGAGGCCTTGGCGCCCCGCTCAAATGATGGTGAGGATGCCCCGGTTTTCTGGCATGGCCATCCTGTTTTTAGGGTTCTTTTTTTATTTGATGAACACGGCCGGAGCGGCCACGAACCTTGAAGGAGCCACGAACCTTGAAGGAGACGGTGCGCTGTTGCAGGGGCTGGACAAGGTAACAGCCAGGATTTCCCCCATTCAGGCACCCCTTTCCAAGTCGGTCCATTTCGGAACCCTGGAGATCAAGGTGCACCGCTGTGTCAAACATCCGCCAGAAGAAACCCCTGAAAGTGCAGCCCTTCTAGAAATTTTTGATGTTCGTCCCGGGGAACGTCCTATTGTTTTGTTCCGGGGCTGGATGTTCGCATCATCGCCCGCATTGAACGCACTGGAACACCCCGTCTATGACGTCTGGGTCAAGGATTGCCTGAATGCCAAATCCCCGCCATCCCCGGCATCCAAGTCGCCGCAGTAAAAATTGGCATCGATTAAAAGCGCCTGCTCCAGTTTCAGGTGATAGGCTTCACGGGTGATTTCCACAGCCCCAAGGCTGGTCAGATGATCGGTCACAAACTGGGTATCCAACAGGACATACCCCCCCTTTCTGAGCCTTGCCACCAAATGACAAAGCGCCACTTTGGAAGCATCGGTTGCGGTTGAGAACATGCTTTCACCAAAAAAAGCCCCGCCAAGGCAGACGCCATAAAGACCCCCAACCAGTTCATCTTTGCCCCCATTATCGGGGGTGCCCGGTTTCCAGCATTCGACCGAATGGGCATGGCCTAGATCAAATAGCCCGGAATAGAGCCTGCGAATTTCGCCATTAATCCAGGTTTCCGTTCGCCCGGGCCCGGGGGTGGCACAGGCGGTTACAACGGCGTCAAACGCAGTATCAAGGCGGACGTCAAACCGTTTCCGGTTGACGGTGCGTTGCAGGCTTTTGGAAACCCGAAGCCCGTCCAGTGGCAAAATGCCACGCAGGTCGGGATCGACCCAGAACACGGTTGGGTCATCGGCATCTTCGGCCATGGGAAAGATGCCGGATGCATAAACACGCAGCAGGATTTCCGGGGTCAGTTCAGAGATGATGCCGTCACGGTCCATGGTTGATGGGGGCCTTTGATTGACAGCGGGGTGATTGACAGCGGGGTGGCCTGATTATTTCAGGCCAACAAATTTTTCAAGCCAGTGAATGTCATAATCCCCATTAACGAAATCAGGATTTTCACACAGCCTTTGGTGCAGCGGAATTGTTGTCTCAATGCCTTCGATGACATATTCGTGCAAAGCGCGTCGCAGCCGCATCAGGGCTTCGTTGCGGGTTTTGCCATGAACGATCAATTTGGAAATTAAACTGTCATAATGGGATGGCACCTGATAGCCCGCATAGAGACCGGAATCGACCCGGACCCCCAGCCCCCCCGGAGGATGGTAGTCGCCAATGCGCCCAGGGGACGGGGCGAAGGTGGTTGGGGATTCTGCATTGATGCGGCATTCGATGGAATGGCCTGTGAAGGCAATGTCATCCTGGGTGTAGGCCATTGGCAATCCTGCAGCGATGCGGATTTGTTCGCGCACAATGTCGATCCCGGTAATCATTTCGGTCACGGGATGCTCCACCTGAAGGCGGGTATTCATTTCAATGAAAAAGAATTCGCCATTTTCATATAGAAATTCAAAGGTTCCGGCACCCAGATAGCCAAGTTTCTTGATGGCTTTGGTGACACGTCCACCGATTTCAGCGCGGGCTTCAGTATTGAGCGCTGGAGAGGGGGCTTCTTCGAGAAGTTTTTGATGCCTGCGTTGAAGTGAACAATCACGGTCACCCAGATGAATTACATTGCCATGGGAATCAGCCATAACCTGAATTTCAACGTGGCGCGGGGCGCCTAGATATTTTTCTATATAAACTTCGTCATTGTCGAAATTGGCTTTGGCTTCGCTGCGTGCTGTGGACAATGCATGGGAAATTTCATCCGGATTGTTGGCAACTTTCATGCCCCGTCCACCGCCACCGCCTGATGCCTTGATCAGTACCGGATAGCCGATCTCTTCTGCTAATTCCCGGGCCACTTTGTCTTCTGTCACAGCTCCTTTAGACCCCGGCACGACGGGAACGCCGAGTTCGATCATCTTGTCTTTGGCTGTGATTTTGTCGCCCATCATGCGGATATGATCGGCGGTCGGACCGATGAAGATGAATCCGTGTTCTTCGACCATTTGGGCAAAATCAGCATTTTCTGACAGCAAACCGTACCCGGGATGGATGGCATCGGCGTTGGTGATGGTTGCTGCAGAGAAAATGGCAGCGGCATTCAGGTAGCTTTGTGACGGTGGCGCTTCGCCAATGCAAACGCTTTCATCAGCAAGGCGCACATGCATGGCGTCTGCATCAATGGTGGAATGGACGGCAACCGTCGCAATCCCCATTTCCTTGCACGCCCGATGGATGCGAAGGGCAATTTCCCCCCGATTGGCGATCAGTACCTTTTCAAACATGATGTTTTCCGATACCCGGCTTTATTCTAGAATCAGAAGAACTTCGCCGTATTCAACCGGGGCAGCATTGCCCACAAGAATCTGGGCGACCAATCCTGCGCGTGGCGCGCGGATCGGGTTCATGGTCTTCATGGCTTCAACCAACATCAGGGTCTGGCCTTCGCTGACGGTATCGCCAACCTTTATAAAAGCCGGGGCACCAGGTTCAGGCGCGCTGTAAGCCGTGCCAACCATGGGAGAGGTTACAGCACCAGGATGGGATGCAATGTTGGCCGCTGATGTTTCTTCTGCATTGCCGGCACTTGTCGCATCGGTGGCGCTGCTGGTGGGCGCTGCCACATGAACGGCACTGCCGCCGCTGGCACGTGATACCCGAACATGCCATTTGCCTTCGCCATATTCGAGCTCTGTCAGGCCATTTTCATCAAGGAGTTCTGAAAGTCGTTTGATCAGTTCTTCGTCAACTGGATGTTTTCTTGTCACGGTGTTTGTTCCGCCCCTATCAGTTTTTGGTCAGTTTTTGCATTGCATCAAGGGCTAGAAGATAACCCTGAGATCCGAAACCTGCAATCATGCCGTTGGCAGCTTGGGATACGAATGATTCGCTGCGAAAGGCCTCACGCTGGAAAATATTGGACAGGTGCACCTCGACCACAGGAATCTCTACGATTTTAAGCGCATCCAGAATTGCGATGGAGGTATGGGTATAGGCCCCCGCATTGATGATGATGCCGTGAAATCCGGTGCGGGATTCTTGAATCCAGTCAACCAGGTCTGCTTCGCTGTTGGATTGGCGAAAGTCGATGGTGATGCCAAGTGGCTGGGCGTGTGCCTTGGCCTTTGCCTCGATATCATCAAGGGTATCATGGCCGTAAATATCGACTTCCCGACTGCCCAGCATATTGAGGTTGGGGCCATTTAAGATCAGAATGTTACAGCTCATTGCCGCATCCCCGTTCGTGCGCTTACCGTCAATTTGTGCCATCAATTTGGCCATTATTTTGCACTATGGGGTTTATAGCACGGTGCCCGATTGTAGCAACGGTGCAAATATGCCCAAAGATCGCGGGTTTTCACCAAAATGAGAAAAAAATATATTTTCAGATAATTATTCTCTTTACCTGTATTTAACCAGTTTTTGGCTCTTATCATATGGCAAAAGCATTTAATGCATGAAGGATAACACTTTGAGTGAAACCACAGACCAGTTAGAGCGTCGCTCTGCCGAGACGAATGATCCAAGGGAACGCCGTCTTGTTTTACGGTTGCTATCGTATTGGCGAGATGTGTGTGGTGATAATGACATGCCATTGCCCGAAGATATCGATGGCAGTGCAATCCCTGATATGTGGGATTACAGCTTTATCATCAAGGTTGACGGTGACGAGGGCAATTCGTTTGAAACCGTTGGCGATTGGCATGTGGAATTCCATAGCGGGCCTGTGGTCGGTGTTTCTGTTGGTGAGGTCGGGGATAATACAATCCTTGGTCATTCGACCAGCTACTTGAATGAAGTGATCAAGCGTCAAATTCCCGTCACCTATGGCGGTGAGTTCATTGATGCGGATGGAAATGAAATTTTGTACCGGAGCATTCTTCTGCCACTGTCTTCAGACGGTGTGAATGTTGACTCGGTAATGGGCGGTGCAAATTGTCGCATTACGGCTCCAGACGTAGAGCCATTGGAAGAGTAGGGGATTGGGTAGTGGCATTATTAAGGGTCTTTGAGATCCACACATACCGATCAGGGACATGGAAGATAGATTCAGTCTTCGATGATCGTGATCTTGCATTGATGGAGGCAGAGCGGGTGGACCATTCCAGTCGTTTCCCCGCTGTTCGTGTGGTTGAGGAAACCTTTGATGACGAAAGTCAGCAAGGCGGTACCCGCACGATATATCGTTCAAACAAAGCCGATAAAATTAATAAGGCAACCCGTGCCAAGCAGGCTGCTGCTTCAAAAATACCGGCACCACCCCCCAAGGCAAAGCCTAAACCGAAGCCCAAAAAAGGCATGGCCCACCAAGCAGTTTCAGCATGTTTGCTGTTGGCGGTTATTGTTGGCGGTGGTTTGTTCGTCATCTACCTTCTGAATACGCTGACCGTCGGGTAATTAGCGTTTTCCACCCCTCATAATACATTTGTTTCCAGATTAACCCTGCTTGTCGTGGGTTCTTTGCCTTGGGCGCATCATGGTTTATGATCATGGGCAGAAGCCCCGGCATGTCGTGGGGGCCAAAAAGCACATCAGGGCAGGATACAGATGGACCATCAGATCACCGTCAATGGGGAAGAACATGCTTTCGGCGAAGGCCAGACGGTCAAGGCGTTGCTGGAAAGCCTGGGGGTTGATACCCGCAAGGTTGCCGTAGAATTGAACCGCGAAATTTTGCCTCGGTCTTGCTATGACGCAACGCCGCTTTCGGGCGGGGATAAGCTGGAGGTTGTTCACTTTATTGGTGGCGGTGCCGATGATGGTGGGACCAAAAGCGCGGATGCGCTAGAGGTTGCCGGGGTGCAATATGGTTCCCGATTGCTGGTGGGAACGGGAAAGTACAAGGATTTTGAAGAAACAGCCCAAGCCATTGAGGCCAGTGGTGCTGAAATCGTTACCGTTGCGGTCAGGCGCGTTAATGTCAGTGATCCAACCCAGCCGATGCTGGTCGATTACGTAGACCCCAAACGCTATACCTATCTTCCCAATACTGCGGGCTGTTTTACCGCCGACGACGCTGTTCGTACGCTGCGGCTTGCCCGTGAAGCCGGGGGCTGGGATCTTGTTAAACTGGAAGTTCTGGGGGATCAGAAAACCCTTTATCCAGACATGCCCGAAACCTTGAAAGCGACAGAGATACTGGTCAAGGAAGGGTTCAAGGTTATGGTCTATTGCGCCGATGACCCGATTCAGGCCAAACGATTGGAAGACATGGGCTGCGTTGCCATTATGCCGCTTGCGGCACCCATTGGTTCCGGGTTGGGCGTCCAAAACCCGGTTACCATCCGCATTATCAAGGAAAATGCCAATGTCCCCGTTTTAGTGGATGCCGGTGTCGGCACCGCATCAGATGCGGCCATTGCCATGGAACTGGGGTGTGATGGGGTGTTGATGAACACGGCCATTGCCGAGGCAAAAGACCCCATTGCCATGGCCAAGGCCATGCGGTTTGCCATAGAGGCCGGCCGGCTTGCATACCTTGCCGGGCGTATGCCCAAGAAACTTTATGCCGACCCATCTTCGCCACTTGCGGGAATGATCTAAGCTGTCTGGTTGGAAGCAGGCTGGCAACAGCGTTGCGGCCCTGTTTTTGGATGGCCATCAATGAACGATAAAATCCAGCAATTTCTCGCCTCGCAAAATCCGGAAACACCGTGTCTGGTTGTCGATGTGGATAGGGTTGTCGATCATTATGCAAGCTTGCGCCAGAACCTTCCGGGGGCTGAAATTTTCTATGCCATGAAGGCAAACCCGGCGCCTGAAATCATCCGGGCCTTGATGGATGAAGGGGCCAGTTTCGACGTTGCCAGCATTTATGAAATTAGACAGTTGATGGCCCTTGAAAAAGGGGTTCATGAACGGATTTCTTTCGGCAATACCATCAAAAAAGAAGGCGATATCGCTGAAGCCTTTGCCCATGGCATTCGTTTGTTTGCCTTTGACAGCATAGAGGAATTGCAAAAACTGTCCCGCGCTGCCCCCGGTTCAAAGGTGTATTGCCGGCTGCTTATGACCAATGCGGGGGCGCAATGGCCGACGTCGCGAAAATTTGGCTGTGATGTCGAAATGGCCCGTGACCTTTTGATCAAGGCCCAAAAATTGGGGCTTGATCCATATGGCGTCTCCTTTCATGTGGGCTCGCAACAGACCGATGTTCGCCAATGGGATATCGCCCTTGGGGAGGTTCATCAGTTGTTTGTCGAACTGGAACAAGCAGGGGTGAGACTTTCCATGCTCAATCTAGGGGGCGGGATGCCAATCCGTTACCGCGAAGATGTCGTGGACGAGGTGGAAAGTTGTGCTGCCATTCGGCATGCGCTTGAGCATCATTTTGGCGACCATAACCTGCGTATCTGGGTGGAGCCGGGGCGTTCTATTGTTGGGGATGCGGGTGTTATCGAGACAGAAGTGGTGCTGATATCAAAGAAAAGCGCCGATGATGAACGCCGCTGGGTTTATCTCGATATTGGCAAATTTGGCGGTCTGCCCGAAACCATGGGTGAATGTATCCGCTATTCAATTGAAACCGATCATGATGATGGTTTCAAGGGGCCGGTGGTGATTGCTGGGCCAACCTGTGATGAGGTGGATATTCTTTATGATCAGGCAGGGTATCTTTTGCCCCTTGATCTTAAAATCGGTGATCGGGTTCGTATTCTTGCAACGGGTGCTTATACTGCGACCTATAGTTCGGTGGGCTTCAATGGGTTTCCACCGTTGAAGGCATATTATATTTAGTTTGAACCATGTGCCCTGATGTTATGGGCAGGGAGAAAAAAATGAAGCTTTATGATTACTTTCGATCCTCGGCAAGTTTCCGGGTGCGGATTGGCTTGAATCTCAAAGGCATTGAGGTAGAGCGGGCCACCATCCATCTGACCCGCGATGGCGGTGAACAGTTTTCTGAAGCGTTTACCCAGCTTAATCATCAGCAACTGGTTCCGGTTCTGACCGATGGCGATGTGGTGTTGACCCAATCGCTGGCAATCCTTGAATACCTGGATGAAACCCAGCCTGAACCCCCTTTGTTGCCCGTTTCTCCGGCGGACCGGGCCAGGGTTCGTGGGTTGGCTCAAATCATTTCCTGTGACACCCACCCCGTGAACAATTTGCGCATCTTAAATTATTTGAAAACCAAAATGGACCAGCCCGATGATGACCGCAATGCGTGGTACCGCCATTGGGTCGATCTTGGCCTGTCGACCTTTGAAAATCAGTTGGTGGAAAATGCTGCGACTGGAAAATTCTGTCATGGTGATCTGCCGGGGCTTGCCGATATTTGTCTGGTGCCCCAAATTTTCAATGCAAAGCGGCTGAAATGCCCCTTGGACGGATTTCCGGTGCTCATGAAAATATTTGAAACCTGCATGGAACACCCCGCCTTTGATGCGGCCCAACCGTCCAATCAGCCAGACGCCGAATAGACTTAATTGGCACCCATCGTGCGAAGGGTTCGTTTGATGTCCTGGGCCCTGACCCATCCCGCCGATCCCTTGACCAATTTTTTTTCTGCACGCCAAATATGATAGCGGGCATCCTTTGGGTGGCCACGGATCAGGGCGGCTTCGGCAAGGGCAAGGGCAGCGAACCCCAATTGGCCGTTCCGGCCATAGGCGACGGCCAGTTGGCTCCAGGCAAAGGCGGAATTGGGGTTAGCCTGGGTCGTGAGCAAAAGATTGCTAATCGCTTTTTTGACCAATGCCGCGTCGTTGCTTTCTAATTGTGCCCGGGCCAGCCCAATGCGGATCAGGGGGGCATTGGGACTAATCTGGATGGCTTTGGTGTACGGGACGATGGAGTCACGTATGCGCCCGGTTTCAAAAAGCATTTGCCCCTTCATTTCATAAAAATAGGGGTTTTTGGGTTCGGCCTTGATCAGCCCATCTATCAGGGGAATCCCCTGTTTAAGGTCCGCCAGACGATAATAGGCGATGGCCCGGGCATAGCGTGCGGCAATGGCGGAATCAGTTTTTTTGTAGCGGGCGAAGGTCTGGTGCACTGGTTTGATAAAGGCGAACAATTTTGCCTGCATTCGTTTGAATTTTTTTGCGTGTTCAGGCGGCGGCGGTGTCCGGGTGTAGCGGGATTTTTTGAGATGGCTATCCACATGCCGCATACGGTTTCGGGTTATGGGATGGGTTCGGACATAGGCATCTTGCCGGGTGCTGGCCAAAAGTTCCTGATCTTCGATGGCACCAAAGAACGAACGCATTCCCAAAGCCGATTGTCCGGTGCGGTCCAGCAGTTCCAGCCCAGCCTGATCAGCCGCCGATTCCTGTGCCCTGGAATAATTGAGCAATGATCCAACCGCCAGGCCTTGGCCCCCTTGGGCAACCGCCATGCCCGCACCTGCGTTGCCACTGGCAATGGCTGTCACAACGCCTAGAACCGTTGCCAGCATAGCTGCGGTGTTACCGGTTTCTATCTGTTTGGAAAACCGGACAAGGTGGCCACCTGATATATGGCCGGTTTCATGGGCCAACACCCCAATGAGCTGGTTTGCGTCTTTAACGCGCATCAATAGACCGCTATGAATGAATAAGTTCATCCCACCAGCGACAAAAGCATTGAGGGCGGGGTCGGAAATGATAAAAAGGTCTATGTCAGAACTTCGAAGTCCTGCCGCTTCAAAGAGTGGCGTGCTAAAGTGACGGATGGTATTTTCTATCTCTGTGTCCCGAATTAAATTCGCTGCTGCCACATGTCGCCATGTGGGCAGCAGAAACATAAAGGCAAGCGCCAGTATGATTATGGCCCGAATTCGTATGCATTTTAACATGTTAAAGCTCAAATCCATGCCTAGACATACCATAAAACAAGCCACAGGCACTACCGGACGCTTTGCAAACGTCTTGCCAGTGCTTGTGTTGGTATCGTTGCTGCTTGCGGGTTGTGATTCCATGGTGATCTTTAAAAGAGAGGCAAGAGACTATGTTGCCGGTTTTGCGGGTGGCGTTGCCGGGGATGAACCTTCGGCAGTGCTGGTTGCGCAGAAAATCCTTAAAGGTGAGGGCAGTGCGGCAGATGCCGCGATCGCGGCTTACTTTGCCATGTCGGTGACTTTGCCATCAGCGGCATCCCTTGGTGGTGGGGGGGCATGTTTGGTCATTGATCGTGAAAAAAATAAAGTGGAAAGTCTGACTTTTATGGCCGGCGGCATGGATGGAAACCGCCCTGTTGTGCCTGCTAACGTTCGGGCCATGTATGCACTTCATGCAAAATATGGCCAATTGCCATGGCGTCAATTGGTTGCTCCTGCTGAAAACATGGCCCGGTTTGGTGCCCCTGTTTCCAGAGCATTCGCGCGTGATCTTGTCGCGGCCCAGGGCCATATAACGCCATCTTCGGATATGGGACGCACCTTTGCCAATCGCCAGGGCAGGCTGGTTCGTGAAGGCGACAATCTTCGCCAGCTTGATCTGGCCGCAACGCTCAGCATCATTCGTGGCCGCCCCGCTGCATTTTTCAGTGGCCCCGGAAAACAACGCATTATCCGGGCCTATGGTGCGGCAGGCATGCCCATTTCAAGCGCCGATGTTGATCGTGCCCGCCCGGTCTGGAAGGCCCCCATCACGGTTCGTCGTGGTAATCAGGCAGCAGATTTTCTACCGACCCCTGCAGGGCTAGTTGGTGCGCAGGCATGGGCCATGATGTACAGGGATGGTGCCTGGAAAAGTGCAAATAATCGCGAAAAGCCTCATTTAATTGCTGAGGTGTCGCGGCGTTCCATGGCCGGTGCAGGGCGGTGGCTTCATTCCCCAGCAGAGCTTGAAAAGGCAGCGCCATCGGTGGTTTCTGAAAAACGAACCGAGGCATTGATGGCCAGTTTCGATTCTGGTCGTAAAACCAAATTTGCAATCCCTGAAGGTGGGGGGCACCCAGCACCGGTAGACCAAGGTGGCGCCAGTGTCATTGCTGCAGACCAGTTTGGCCAAGCCGTTGCGTGCAGTTTTACCATGAATGGTCTTATGGGCTCGGTGCGCATCGCGCCTAAAACGGGCATCATTATTGCTGCACGACCTGATCCGGCAATGCGGGGCATGTCTTCGGGTTCGCTTATGGTGTTGCGCTATGATGATCAGAATCAGCTGGAATTTATGGCTTCTGCCACCGGAGGTGCTGCAGCCCCGATTACCATGGTGACCGTGGCCCTTCGGGCAATGCTTGATAAACAGAATTTGGAGAAGGCATCAAGGGCCCCACGACTATTTGCGCCCATGATCCCAGACCAGGTGTTGATGGAATCTGGCAATAGGGGGCTGGCTAAAACGCTTGAGAATGCTGGCCACCGTGTTGCCCCGGTTTCAGCGATGATCCGTCTTAATGGGTTCTTCTGTCCAGCCGGGTTCGATGGCCATCGGTCTCGGTGCGAATTGCGCACCGATCGCCGGGGCTTCGGGTTCGCCAGCCAGTTATAACGCCATGGCCATCAAGGTATCAGCGCGCGGGTCCATCCCACCCTTTATCGTCATGGATGTCATGCGGGCGGCCAATGACCGTGCGGCAAAAGGCCATGATGTTGTGCATCTGGAGGTCGGCCAGCCATCCACAAGCGCGCCAGGCGCCGTTAAATCTCTGGCAAAGTCCGCCCTGGATTCGGAAAACCTGGGCTACACAGAGGCATTCGGTTTGCCCGCCCTGCGTGCGCGCGTCGCCGCTTATTACCGGGAAATTTATGACACGGATATTGATGCTTCAAAGATCGCCATGACCACGGGGTCGTCGGGGGCATTTGTTCTGGCTTTTCTGGCAGCATTTGATGCAGGGGACCGGGTTGCTTTTGCTGCACCGGGATATCCCGGTTATCGCAACATTTTAACGGCCCTCGATATTGACCCCGTGGCGATTCCAGTTGGGCACGCGCAAGGCTTTCAGATTAGCGTAGAGCATTTGGAACGCCTTGAGACACCGATAGATGGCTTGATTTTGGCAAGCCCCGCCAATCCCACCGGGGCGATGATTGATCCCGCGATGCTGAAACAGATTGCCAATTGGTGTGCCGCTAACGGCGTGCGGTTGGTTTCTGATGAGATTTATCATGGGATTACCTATGGCGCGGTAGCTGAGACCATGGCTGAAATTAATCCTGATGCGATTGTGATCAACAGCCTGTCAAAATATTTTTCAATGACCGGCTGGCGGTTGGGGTGGATGATTGTGCCTGATGATCTCATCCGGACGGTTGAATGTTTGGCGCAGAATTTGTTTATTTCACCGCCAACCCTTTCCCAACACGCAGCATTGGCTGTGTTTGATTCCAGGGAAGAACTTGATGCCAATGTGGCACGCTATGCCGATAACAGAAAAATCCTGCTTGATGGCTTGCCCCAATGCGGCTTTGGACCTTTTGCGCCCGCAGATGGTGCCTTTTATGTTTATGCAGGCATTGGAGACCAGGGGTCGGACAGCGCTGAGCTTTGCCGACGAATGCTGGAAGAAACGGGCGTCGCAACGACACCCGGCAAGGATTTTGACCTTGAGGATGGCCACCGGTTTGTCCGGTTTTCTTATGCCGGATCAAGGGATGAAATGCGCGAAGCCATTGCCCGACTAAAGGCATGGAACCAGAAACCCTAAAGGCTTAAATCAGCCGCGAGACCACCATCCCCGGCGTTTCGGGGCATCGGGTGCTTCAGGTGCAGCGTCGGTGCTGGGTTCAGCGCTCACTGTGGTGGGTTCTGTGGCGGCCTCTGTGGGCTGAGCCTTATCGGCTTTCTTTGCCCGGGGCTTTCGGGTTGTTTTTTTGGCAGGCTTTGCTTCGGCCTTGGTCGATTTGGCATCCGCATCTGTTGCCTTATCAGCAGATTTATCAGCAGCCTTTGTCGCCCGTTTTCTAGGCGCCCGTTTTTTGGGCGCGGGCTTTTCAGCGGGCTCACTACTGGCATCTGGGCTGGCATCAGCACTGGCCTCTTCAGGCTTTGCTTTTGCCCGGCTTCTGCGGGGGCGAGGTTTTGGTTTCTCAGCCGGTGTCGCTGCTTCAGAAGGTGTTCCCCCTGAGGCATCGGCACTTGCTTCTGTGCTGCTGGCCTCTGGCGCTGGCTGTGATGTCTCTGGCGTTGGCGCAGGCGTGCTAGTGCTGGGTGCATCGGTCGACACAGGTGATGTCTCTGCTGATTGCGCTGCGTCATTGGTTGTTTCGCCATCAACGCCCGTTTGTTCCGTTGGCTTGCGGTTGTGACGGCGACCACCGCGTCTTCCGCGTCTGCGGCGCTTGGGCTTTTCAGACTGGGTTTCGTCACCATCAGTTGTCGGTGTGGCAGTTGTCGGTGTGGATTGGTCTTGGGTATTGGGCTCACCTGAAACTGGCGGTTGTGTTGTTTCCGATGCTGTGCCCTGATCGGCATTTCTCTGATTTGTGTCTTCATCATTTCTGCCGCCCCGCCTGCGTCGAGGGCGCCGCGCACGCTTGGGTCTGTCTTCTGTCTTTGCAGCCCCATTGGCCCCATTGGCCCCATTGGCGCCACTGCTGCTATTGCTGTTCCCGCCGTTGCTGGATGTGGCAATGGTTTCTGTGATGGTGGCGTCTGTGTTGTCGCCAGCACTGACCACGCGTTCAAGTTTGAAATTGGGCGCAATCAATGTGTCATCGCCCGAAACCATGATGCGGAAATCATAACGCGCTTCGATATCAGCGACCATGGGCCGCTTTTGATTAAGGATATAAAGGGCAATGGCCGTGGGCACAGAGATGTGAATTTGGCTGGAACGACGGCGAATGCCTTCTTCTTCTACCGTGCGCAAAACATGCAAGGCGGCTGATTCTGTTGAACGGATTAAGCCTGACCCATCGCAATGGGGACAATGTTCCGTGCTGGCCTCTAGCAAACTTGGGCGTAGCCGTTGACGGCTGAGTTCCAGCAATCCAAAGGGGCTGATGCGGCCGATTTGGATGCGTGCACGATCGGCACGCATGGATTCTTTCAAGCGGCGCTCAACGGTATGTTGGTTTCGATTTTCCGACATGTCGATGAAATCGATAACGATCAGGCCGGCAAGGTCACGTAGCTTGAGTTGGCGTGCAATTTCTTCTGCCGCCTCAAGGTTCGTCTTGTAGGCCGTTTCTTCAATGTTGCGTTCTTTCGTGGCTCGACCGGAATTGACATCAATAGAGACAAGCGCCTCCGTGGGGTTGATGACAATATAGCCCCCTGATTTAAGCCGCACATTGGTTGAGTGCATGGAATCAAGTTGCGCTTCCACCTGATAGCGGTGGTAGAGCGGAATGGCAGGGTCTTTGTATTGCTGGACCTTCTTGGCATGGCTGGGCATCAGCATGCGCATGAATTCCTTGGCTGACTTATAGCCTTCTTCGCCTTCCACCATCACTTCGGTGATATCCTTGTCGTAAAGGTCGCGGATGGAACGTTTGATCAGGTTGCCCTCTTCATAGACCATGGTGGGGGCAATGGATTTCAGCGTTAATTCGCGGACTTGATCCCAGGTTCTGATCAGGTAGTCGAAGTCGCGGCGAATTTCGGGCTTTGATCGTTCAATTGCTGCGGTGCGCAGAATGGCCGCGACGCCGTCAGGAATATTGAAATCAGCAATAAAGCCCTTCAGCCGCTTGCGGTCCTTGATGTTGGTAATTTTGCGCGAAATGCCGCCGCCCTTGGTGGTGTTGGGCATCAAGACGCAATAACGCCCAGCCAATGACAGGTAGGTGGTCAGCGCTGCGCCCTTGTTGCCGCGTTCTTCCTTGACCACCTGGATCAAAAGAATCTGGCGACGTTTGATGACTTCCTGAATGTTGTAGCGTTGGCGCCGGGGGCGGCTACGGTTGCGTTCTACCGCTTCGGCTTCGACATCGTTTTCGTCTCCGCCACCCACTTCTTCCAGGTTCGCACCATCAGGGGCTTTTTCATTCTTTGGCGCATCATTGTCTGCGTCACCCTCAGCAGTTTCGGCACCGTCTTCTTGATCGGTTTTGTCGTCTTTGTCTGTGGCGTCTTCATCTTTGGACCCGGAAATTGCTTCTTCCGTTTCCTCGGCACTCGCGGCGGCGAATTCTGCTTCTTCCTTAAGAAGGGCTTGGCGATCTGCAATAGGGATTTGATAATAATCGGGATGAATTTCGCTGAAGGCAAGAAACCCGTGCCGGTTGCCGCCATAATCGACGAACGCCGCCTGTAGCGACGGTTCAACCCGGGTTACTTTGGCAAGATAGATGTTGCCTTTAACCTGTTTTTTGGTCGAGGTTTCAAAATCAAATTCATCGAGGCGATTGCCATTAAGTACGACGACGCGGGTTTCTTCCGCGTGTGTGGTGTCGATCAACATGCGCTTGGTCATGTTTATATCTCCTGAGCACCGCTGCCTTGCTTGGGGATACCCAAGCGGCGCGTGCTTTTATGTCCGTGAAGCCGTTTGGCCATATCTCAACCCAAATACGGGGAGGGGGTCTGGCATATCTCACAAAGCCTGAAATGTGGTTGTGAGATCGGCTTCAATCCAAAATTATCCCTCCATTCCGTCTGAGCGCACCAGAAACCGTTTTCCCCCGGCCGATGTAAAAATGCCGGGATGCTTCGTGCTGCGCCGCCGTTGGGTCTGATGAAAATCGGACCTTTGAGCCGACCAGAGGGTCTTCTAACGCCTTCAACATAGTTACTTGCGAACGGTTCTACAATCATATTGTTTTAACCATGGTGCATCAAAGGCTTGCGGGGGGGCGTGCTGGATATTTTTGACCATAATGGCTGTATTTTATGGTGATGGTGCAGTATATGTTGTGGTGATTTTAGGGATTGCTACAAGATGTGGAAAACCACTTCCGCCATCTCCGTCTTTTTGGGTGCGGTGTTGTTGCTGGGCTGTTTGGCCCCTGTCCGTGCTGCAAGTGCTGCTTCGACGGTCTCTGACATTCGGGTTGGGGCACATGCGGGGCGCGTACGCCTTGTCCTTGAATCGAATCAAAACCTTAAGGTCAAAACCTTTGCCTTGGCATCACCGTACCGGTTGGTCATGGATTTACCTGCCGTTGGTTGGGATTTGGCAAAGAAGAAAGCATCCGCGCGCAGGGCCGGTTTTGTTGCCGGGTTTCGGTATGGACAGTTTTCACCATCCCGTGCGCGGGTGGTGTTTGATCTCAAACGCTCATTTGTCATTGCCAAACAATTTACGCTTTCTCCCCGGGGTGGAAAGGGGTGGCGTTTCGTGGTCGACCTTAAACCGGTGAAAGCCAGCCAGTTTGTGAAGTCTGCAAGTGTTGCCGGTGTGTCGCCCAGCAAAGATCACGCATCCCTAAAGCCTAAAAGACGCAGGGCACCTGACCGGAAAAAGGTGGTGGTTATTGACCCGGGGCATGGCGGTATAGATCCCGGGGCCATTGGGCTCCATGGGGTTTATGAGAAAAAGATTACCCTTGCCATGGCACGGGTTCTTCGTCGCACATTGATCGCCCGTCAATACCGGGTTGTCATGACCCGGGGCCGCGATACATTTGTTCGCCTGCGTGGGCGCATTGCCGTCGCACGCCGGGCCAAAGCCGATCTTTTTATCTCGCTTCATGCGGATTCCCTGAAGCGTCGAAACGTTCGGGGGGCTTCGGTCTATACGCTTTCTGAAAAAGCATCTGATCGTGAAGCTGCGGGGTTGGCTGCCAAGGAAAACAAGGCGGATTTGATCGCTGGCGTTGACCTGTCGGGGGAAAGCAGCCAAGTAACAAACATTCTGATTGAACTTGCGCAACGTGAAACCATGAACCTTTCCGCGCGGTTTGCACGGGTTTTGGTGAGCGAAATGCGCAAGACGACACGGTTCCTGCGTAAATCCCACCGTTTTGCCGGGTTCGCGGTTCTGAAAGCGCCAGATGTCCCCTCTGTCCTTTTGGAAATGGGGTATCTTTCCAATGCGCTTGATGAAGCGCAGTTGACACGCCCCCGGTATCGGGCGCGATTGTCCAAAGCCATCGCCAACGGGATAGACCGTTATTTTGCAATTAGGGCCAAGGTTCAAAAGAAATGAGTGGGGAATGCCACATGTTTGCCACAGTTAGGTTCGAAATTGCGGGCCTTCCCCATCGTTGGATAAACTGATCCCATGACAAACATGCCCACCCGTCCAATTAAAAGCCGCAATCCCCTGCGCACCGGGGGGAAAGGGATGCGGTTTTTGGTGCTGGTGCTGGTCACCCTGGTGTTTATGGCGGTGGTTGGTGTTGGGGCCGTGTTTGGAACGTTTTATTTTTATGGTCGCGGGTTGCCCGATTACCAGCAACTGGCCGATTATGAACCACCGGTCATGACCCGGGTTCATGCCGGGGATGGCAGCTTGATTTCTGAATTCGCAACAGAAAAAAGAGCCTTTGTTCCCATCAATGCATTTCCAAAATTAGTTATTAAGGCTTTTCTGGCAGCAGAAGATAAGAATTTTTATTCCCATCCCGGCATTGATTTTCCCGGTGTCGCCAGAGCAGCCCTGACCAATATTATTCAGGTTGGGCGTAATCGCCGCCCCGTTGGGGCATCCACCATTACCCAACAAGTCGCCAAGAATTTTCTTTTGACCAATGAAGTGTCGATTGCCCGAAAGGTCAAGGAAGCGATCCTTGCGTTTCGGATTGAACATGCCTTTTCAAAGGACCGAATTCTTGAACTGTATCTCAATGAGATTTATCTGGGCTTTGGGTCTTACGGCGTGGCCGCAGCGTCACTGAATTATTTCAACAAGTCGATGGATGAATTATCCACGGAAGAAGTGGCATACCTGGCGGCGCTGCCAAAGGCACCCAATAATTATCACCCCATCCGAAATGTGCGGGCCGCATTGGGGCGTCGGAATTGGGTGATCAGCCGGATGGAAAAAGAAGGCTTTATTCCATCCATTCAAGCATCAAGGGCGCGCAAGATTCCGTTGGTGGTACGCCCCCGCAAAGACACATTGCTGGTTCGTGCAGAATATTTTTCCGAAGAGGTCAGGCGCGAATTGATGGAGCGCTATGGGGAAACCCAGCTATATCGCGGCGGCCTATCAGTTCGCACCACCCTGGACCCCAGGCTTCAGACCATCGCCGATGAAAGCCTGCGCATGGGGCTCATTGCCTATGACCGACGTCATGGCTATCGCGGACCGGTGGCTAATATCAAGGCGCCGTGGGCGAAGAATTTGGCGTTGGTGGTTCCGCCCAAGGGCTTGCTTGACCCTTGGCTGCTGGCGGTGGCGGAAACGGTTGAAAAAGATGCCGCCCATCTTGTTTTTGCCGATGGCACAAAGGGAAGCATTCCATTGGCGGAATTGCGTTGGGCCAGAACCTGGATGAAGGGGCAAAAACGGGGCCCTTCGGTGAAGGCTGCAGATCAGGTTTTGCAGGTGGGCGACGTTGTGATTGTGCAGGCCGTGCAGACCCGCAAAATAACATCCCGAAAACGCGGTGTAAAAACCACAACGGTTCATTATGGGCCACACACGTTTGGCTTGCGCCAAATCCCGGGCGTCAACGGAGGGCTTGTGGCCCTTGATCCCCATACCGGGCGGATTTTGGCCATGAGTGGCGGGTTTCATTACGCCCATTCCCAGTTTAACCGGGTAACCCAGGCCATGCGCCAGCCCGGTTCGGCCTTTAAGCCCTTTGTTTATTTGGCAGCCCTTGATTCAGGCTTTACCCCATCGTCTTTGATTCTGGATGCGCCCTTTGTGATTGATCAAGGCCCGGGGCTTGGCTTGTGGAAGCCCCACAACTATGCGCGCCGTTTTTACGGCCCTTCCACCATGCGTCTTGGCATCGAAAAATCCCGCAACCTGATGACCGTGCGTCTGGCCCAGACCATTGGCATGGATAAGGTTGTGGCGTATGCAAAAAAATTCGGAATTTCTGAAAAATTAAGCAGCGGTCTTTCCATGTCGTTGGGGGCCGGGGAAACAAGCCTTCTGCGTTTGACGTCGGCGTATGCCATGTTGGTCAATGGCGGCAAGAAAATCACCCCGTCCCTGATTGACAGGCTTCAGAACCGCCATGGCCACACGATCTTTCGCCATGATGCTCGAAAATGCCCCGGCTGCGATGTCGATGATTTGTTCAACCGCGATATGCCAGATATTCCAGACACCCGCCCCCAAGTGGCCGAAGCAGGTAGCGCCTATCAGGTGGTATCAATGCTTCATGGCGTGGTTAAACGGGGCACAGGGCGGCGTATCGCAAAGGTTGGAAAACCGCTTGCGGGTAAAACGGGCACGACCAATAAAAGCATGGATACCTGGTTTGTCGGTTTTTCCCCCGATCTTGCTGTGGGGGTCTTTGTGGGGTTTGATAAACCCACGCCTCTTGGTCGTCGTGAAACCGGGTCTTCGGTGGCAGCCCCTATCTTCAAAACCTTCATGGAGCGCGGCCTGGCGGATCAGCCGGTCATCCCATTTCGTATTCCCCGGGGCATTCGTCTGGTTCGGGTCAATGCCCAGACCGGGCTTCCGGCGCAACATGGCGATCGCCGCGTCATTCTGGAAGCCTTCAAACCGGGAACGGAACCGAAAGGTGGCGAAGGCGTGATTGATGGCTCTGGTGCATCATCGACCTCGGGTTCGGGTGGCGCTTCAGGGCGCGGGCTTTATTGATTTTATAAACTCTTTACCGCGACTTGAATTGGCCATGGCAGGTGTGGTTTGATGCGCCCCCCGGCCAAATTGATAAAGGCCCAAAGACAGGAAACATTATGCGCGCTGAAACAATGACCATCATCGCCGAGACCAAGCAGTCTCTTGAGCTGCTGAGGAGGTATCTTTGACTGGGATAACGCTCTTAAAAAACTCGATGAACTAAACGCCAAGGCCGAAGACCCGGAACTGTGGTCCGATCAGGCCGTGGCCCAGCGCATTATGCGTGAACGCACCCATTTGGAACAACAGCTCGGGGTGTTCCGGGACATGGAACAGGGCTTCATCGATTCTCAGGAATTGCTTGAAATGGCTGAAGCCGAAGATGATGCCGAAATGATTGCCGAGGCCGAAAAGGGCCTGATCAAAGTTCAGTCCCAAGCTGCGAAGCTTGAAATTGAAAGCCTTTTGTCGGGCGAAGTTGATGGCAATGATTGTTTCCTTGAAATCAATGCGGGTGCGGGGGGCACTGAATCCCAGGATTGGGCAGAAATGCTGGTTCGGATGTATACGCGTTGGGCCGATGCCCATGGCTACAAGGTGGAATGGATCGAAGAAAGCGAAGGCGAAGAAGCGGGGATTAAATCCACAACCGTTCGCATTATCGGCCCCAACGCCTATGGCTGGATGAAGACCGAAAGCGGGGTCCATCGTTTGGTGCGGATATCGCCTTATGACTCTGCTTCTCGTCGCCACACCAGTTTCGCCAGCGCCTGGGTTTACCCGGTGATCGATGAAACCGTTGATGTGGAAATTGAAGACAAGGATTTACGGGTCGATACCTATCGCGCATCCGGTGCGGGGGGGCAGCACGTTAACAAGACAGATTCGGCAATAAGGCTGACCCATTTGCCCACGGGCATCGTTGTGCAGTGCCAAAGTGACCGCTCACAGCATAGAAACCGGGCTTCTGCCATGAATATGCTGCGGGCCCGGCTCTATGAACTAGAGATGCAAAAGCGGGAGGAAGCGGCTCAGGCGACCCATGAAGCGAAGTCTGATATCGGTTGGGGGCACCAAATTCGCTCATATGTGCTTCACCCCTATCAAATGGTCAAAGATTTGCGCACCGGGGTCGAAAAAGGCAATGCCCAAGGGGTTTTGGACGGCGATTTGGATGATTATATGGCAGCAGCCCTGTCCCATAAAATTGGCGGCGGTGGTGCTAAAAAAGGCAGCAAATCTGCGGGTTCTGGAAGTTCCTCAGAAGGTGCGGATTAAATCAGCGCCTAAATATGCCCATTTTGGGGCTTAATCGGGTTTGAAAGCGGAGTACAACATGCACAAACCATTGATGCCAAAAAATCTTCGGGTCAATGCTAATTACAGCCAGGGCATCGAAGTTGAACCGGGCATGCGGCTGGTTGCGGTTGCAGGCCAAACCGGTCAGGAAATCGATGGCGCTGTGCCCGATGGCATTGCCGCCCAAGCGGATCTGGCCTGGCGCAATGTGATGACGGTTTTGGCCGATGCCGGCATGGGCCCTGAACACATCATCCATTACACGTCGTATCTGGTGGCGGGCACCGACACAGCTCCCTATGACGAAGCGCGGCTAAGGCATCTGGGTGATGCCCGGCCTGCTTCGACGAAGGTCTATATCTCCGGTCTCGCCCGGCCAAGTTTGCTGTGTGAAGTACAGGCCTTTGCGGCAGCCCCCTAAAGCACCCTAAAGCGCATTAGCGGCGGCAAGCACTGCTTCGGCATGGCCATCTGCTTTGACCTTGCGCCATGCTTTGGCGATGACCCCGTTTTCGTCAATCAAGAAGGTGGAGCGTTCCACCCCCATGGATTTTTTGCCATACATGTTTTTTTCAACCCAGACGCCATAGCCCTTGATGGCTTTCAGTTCCGGATCGGCTGCCAGAATGAAGGGCAGCCCAAATTTCGCCTTGAATTTATCGTGGCTTTCGACGCTGTCTTTGGAAATGCCGATCACGACCGCATTGATGTTTGAAAAATCTGGATGCAGGTCCCGAAAGGCACACGATTCCAAGGTGCAACCCGGTGTGTCATCTTTGGGATAAAAATAGACGACAATTTTTTTCCCTTTTAAGCCACTCAGGCTGACGCTGTCATTGCCATCTGTTGCCAGTGTGAAATCAGGGGCGTTGTTGCCGGCTTCTATCGTCATAATTCTATTTCCTCTGTTTTGATTATTTCGAATGGGTTTCTGGATTGCCAACCAGCGTGATGAAGGTTTCACGGACCCAGGTTCTGGTGGTTTCCATTTCGTGTTTCAAGTGTTCAAAATCTTTCATTTCACAGGCCCGGGCAAGGGCTGTTTTCAGGCCCATGGGGGCCGCATCTTCATCAAAGCTGCCTTCAAAGGTAAACCGGATCATGCCCAAAATGGTGCGCCAGAATTTTCCAGCACTTGCCAATTGATTGGCCGTTTCCGTTTCAAGGTATCCAAATTTGGCCAACCGGTTGAAGGATTCGGTTATGTTTTGATGGAGAATTTCAGGGTGTTCTGCGCCATGGGCCAGCAGCAAAAACTGGGCGATAAATTCCACATCGATTAATCCGCCGGGGGCGTATTTAACATCCCAATCCGATGATGGCGCATGACCACGGGCAAGGCGCGTGCGCATGTCTGTCACGTCAATCGCCAGCTTTGTCTTGTCTCGTTTGGTGGTCAGAATTTCCTGAATGCTGGCATTGATCTTGGCGCTGAGCTCATCAGGGCCGGCAATCACCCGGGCCCGGGTCAATGCCATGTGTTCCCAAGACCATGCCGATTTAGCCTGATATTGGTTGAACGCGGTAAGGGACGATGCAATGGGCCCCCCATTGCCAGATGGACGAAGCCGCATATCCACTTCATACAATTTACCCTCAGCCGTTGGTGCCGAAATGGCAGTGATCAATTGCTGGGACATGCGGGCATAATATTGGCTGGGGGCCAGCGGCCTTTTCCCGTTTGAGGGTTCCCCATCCTGCCCGTTTGATGGTTCCCCACCCGGATGGTCAGCGGTGACATCGTCATAGACAAACAAAAGATCCAGATCAGAATTTTCGGTAATTTCACGCCCGCCCAATTTGCCAAGGGCGACAATGCACATATTTGGCTTTTGGTCCCGGGTTCCAAAATGCCCATGTTTGGTTTCCATGTCGGCACTGACCAGCGCGTACAGGGATTGGGTCAGCGTATCCGCAAGATCAGATAGGGCAGCCCCCGCCGCATCCCCATCCAGCATGCCGCTTAAAATCTGCATGCCCACCTGAAATTTGTGATCATTGGCAAAACGTCTGGAGCGGTCGAGGATGTCTTCGAAATCCCGGGCAATCTCAAGCATGGTGCTAAGCCGTGCCGCAAGGGCTTTTTTGTCTTCGATGGGGCCGTAGAAATCCCCTGTTAGCACGGCATCAAACAGGGATGGGTTCACCGCAAGATGAGATGCCAGTCTGGGGGCCGAGCCCATGATTTCGGCGATCAGTGAAAGAAGGGTTGGGTTGGCGAGCAGCAGGGAAAACAACTGTACCCCGGCGGGCAGGGCGCTGAGGAACGCATCAAAGTTGCGCAATGCGGCATCGGGGTTGGCGGTTTTGGAAAAGGCATCAAGCAGCCCCGGGCCCAGTTCCGTCAGAAGTTCCCGGGCTCTTGTGCTGCGGGTCGCGCGATAGCGCCCGCGATGCCACGTCCGGATAATTTCGGATATGCCCGACCCCTCAACAAAGCCCATATCGGTCAAGGTTGCCAAGGTTTCCGGATCATCTTCACCACCGGTGAAAACCAGATTGCCCGGTGCCGCCAAGGTTGGAGATTCTTCAAACAATTTCGCATAGTGATGTTCAACTTGCCCCAAATGATGGAGCAGCGTTTCTTTGAACGCATCGGTTTCAAAGCCCATGAAGGTTGCGAAATGGCTAAGCTGTGTTTCATCTTTGGGCAGGCTGTGGGTCTGCATATCGTCAACCATTTGCAGCCGATGTTCTGCCCGGCGCAGGAAATCATAGGCATCAACCAATTGATCCCGGGCCTGTTCTGTGATGCGTCCTTCATGCGTTAATTGCTCAAGGGCAGCACAGGTTGCACGGGTGCGCAGTTCCGGGGCGCGTCCTCCCCAAATCAATTGCTGTGTCTGGGCGAAAAATTCAATCTCGCGAATGCCGCCCCGGCCAAGTTTCAGGTTGTGTCCCAAAATGGCGATGGTCTCACCACCGCGTTGGGCATTGATCTGTCGCTTAATAGAATGGATATCGGCAATGGCAGCAAAATCCAGATTTTTACGCCAAAGAAATGGCTCCAGGGTTTTCAGGAATTGATTTCCGGCCTTGAAATCCCCGGCAATCACCCGAGATTTGATCAATGCCGCGCGTTCCCAGTTTTGCCCGGTGCTTTCGTAATAATTTTCAGCGGCCATGACGGACACAGCAAGTGGGGTAGAGCCCGGGTCTGGGCGCAGGCGCAGGTCGGTACGGAACACGTACCCATCCCGGGTGCGGGTTTCCAGAATATTGACGAGATCACGAACCACGCGCACATAAAACTGTCCCGGGCTTTGACGGCCGGTGTAGTGAATGCGTTCGGGATCATAAAGGGCGATCAGGTCGATATCGCTGGAATAGTTAAGTTCCAGCGCACCCAATTTGCCAAGCCCAAGAATAAACAGTCCGGTTTCCAATTCTGGCGTACCGGTGTTTTTATCGGTGTTTTTAGTGGCAATTTCACCATTTTTGGCGGCCTCTTGAAACAGGAAGCGAAGCGCCACCCCGACGGCAGCATCTGCAAACTGGCTTAAGCCTCCGGTGACGGCGACTGTATCCCAGATGCCCGCAATGTCGGCGATGGCAATGGTCAGGCTTGCCCGCATGCGGGCTTGGCGCAATTGCCGCATCAGATCGTCTTTTGATCCACTGATTGTGGCCAATTCGGCCAAAATGCTTTCAAGGGCATGGTCGGGGCCGTGATCCAGAATGCTTAAGAAGAAGTCCGGGTTGAAGGTGACGCACCGGCTAAGCCACGGAGAATTGCCAAAAATTGCGGTCAGCAACGCATGGGCCCGGGGGTCCTTGATGGCATCCTTGAGTGCTGCCCCAAGGGCTTCATCGCTGGAACTGTTGGCAATTTCATCAAGGGTTGCAAACCCGGCCTCAAGTCGGTCAGGGGCTGCAGCTTTTGGCATTGCCTGGGGATCGGGTAAAAAGGTCACTCTTCGCTTCCCTGAATGGACGGCTTATCGCACACTGCGATCTTCAATGGTGTCATAAAATATGACATATATTGTACAAGACTGGGCGAACAGACTTGAAGCGTCAAGGTTGGGGCATAATGTTGGGGCTAATTTGGGAAAAAATCGAAAAAGGCATGCTGCACGGTGATTAGGCGTACATTTAAAATTTTGTTGGAGACACTGGCGATTATCGTCGCCGGTCTTACGGTGCTTTTGATACTGGGTGCTGTCCGGCTGTCTATGGGGCCGGTTACCCTCAATTTTTTGACCCCCTATATCGAAGCGGGTTTGACCGCCCCCGATGGCAGCCGAAAGGTTTCGTTGAATGAAACCGTTTTGATCTGGACCGGATGGGACCGGACCCTTGATGTGTTGGTGCGCGGGCTCCGGGTGAGCACAAAAGCCGGGGTTGAACAGGCCTATGTTCCAGAACTGGTCATGGGGCTTTCCATGACAGCGCTGATCAATGGCCGCTTTGCACCGGCCCGGTTCGAAATTGTTCAGCCGCGGATTAAAGTGGTGCGCGATCATGATGGCAAATTCAGTTTCGGTGATGCCGGGAAAACCGGGGCAAACAGACCCATTCCTGGCCAAGGGGCTAAGCCCCAATTAAGCAGTGCTGTTTCAGAACGCATCATCCATGCACTGGCTGGCCCCCGGGACCGAAGCCAGCCTTTGGGCTATCTTAAAAGTGTCAGCATATCGGATGCAGAACTGATCTATGAAGACCGCAAACTTGGCATCATGTGGCGTTCACCCGGCAGCAGTTTCGTGCTGTCACGTGATGCTGGTGGCCTTGGCGGCAATGCCCAATTGGTGGTTGATGCCGATGGGGTTCCTGTCCCGGTTGATTTGGCAGGCGGGTACAGTATTGCAACGGGCATGATCGATGTTGGCGCTCGGTTCAAGGGCCTTGATCCTCAGAGTTTGACCCGCATGGGACCGGGCCTTGCGGGCATCACAGGAATCACAGTGCCTTTGAGCGGTGAAGTGACCGGGAAAATTCACGCCAGTGGCCGCGTGGACGAAGTAACCTTTGATGTCAAAAGTGGTGCGGGCAGCATCGGTTTGGCGCAATTGTTTGGTGCCCCGGTTGCCGTGAAATCGCTTGCCTTCAAAGCGGTGGCGACGAACAACATGGATCGCGTGCGGATTGATCGTCTCGATGCTGTGCTTGGATCAGGTTCTGGGCCGAAACTGTCTGTCAGTGGCAATGTGCTTCGCGATACCACAGGCATTCATCTGGGGCTGTCTGTGCTGGCCCGGGACGTCGAGACATCAGATGTGAAGCGCTTTTGGCCTAAAAATGCGGTTGTCGATGGCAGAAATTGGGTGGTTCCAAACCTGATGGGCGGGCGCGCTGGCCGGTTTGAGGGCACGACTGAATTTACCCTGACCCAAAAACCTGATGGCGCGGTTGATACATTCCAGCTTAGAAAGCTGGATACCAAATTTGATTTTTCGGACATGGCTGTTCATTTTTTGCGGCCTTTGCCCCCGCTGACCCATCTTTCAGGCACGGCGCATTTGACCAAACAGGGGCTGGACTTCAAAGTTGCTGGTGGGCGTCTTGGGGTGCTTCAACTGGGTGTGTCCCGGGTCAAGATTAATGGGCTGGATCAGGTCGATCAGGATATTGATGTTAATGCCGTGGCCCATGGCCCCCTGGCAGATGCCCTGAAATTTCTGGATCACCCTGAACTCGATCTGGTCAAGGGGTTCGGCATTGATCCAGCCAAGGTCCAGGGCAAATCGGCAACCCGGTTGGTGATTAAGTTTCCTCTGGAAAAAACCCTGACCTTCAAACGTATCAAGGTTTCTGCTGCCTCTAACCTTACCGGCGTGGCGCTTCCCAATATTATGTTGGGCACGCACCTGACCGATGGCGATCTTCGCTTGCAGCTCGATAAACAGGGCATGGATATTAAGGGGAATATAAAATTAGGGGGCGTTGCGGCCCAATTGGAATGGACCGAAAACTTTTACCCCAATGCCCGCTTCAAAAGCCGCTATGCGGTCAAGGGCCGGATCGATGCTTCTGGCCGGCAGAAATTCGGGTTTCATGCCCCTGATCATATCACTGGCCCTATTGGGTTCGATGCTATTTTGACCCGGTTTGATAAAGGCCGAAGGGGGCTTTCTGCATCGCTTGATCTTAAAGATACGGCCCTTGAGATCAAAGACATCGTGTGGAAAAAGAAAGCCGGGGTTCCAGGGTTCGCGCGTTTCTCTCTGGCCCTTGAAGGCGACCGCATTCGCCGCATTAACAACCTTGCCATCAATGCTGGTGATCTTCGCGTGCGGGGCCGGGTTGATCTTGATGATGATGGAAAATCGATAAAGGGGTTTGAATTTTCAAAATTCAGTTTTGGGGCCAACGACATTCGGGTACGCGGTGATGCCCGCAAAGACGGCGGGCTGGCACTTTCTGTGGCTGGCCCCATTTTGGATGCCAGACCTTTCATAGATGCGCAGGATGAAAAAGGCCCAAAGCGCCCGCTGGATATTGTCTTGGATGTCGGGCTTGTGCGCGTGGGGTCGGGGGCGGCCTTGGCCTCGGTGCGAGGCACCCTGAAACGGGGCACCGGAGAATGGCAGCGGGTCAAAATTCAGGGCAGCGTTGGAAAAGATAAAAAACCCATGCGCCTGAGCATTGTCCCTGATGGTGATTCCAAGGGGCGCACGTTACGCATCGAGTCTGATGATGCGGGCGCAGTGCTTAAAATATTTGATCTTTCAAAGAACGTGGTCAAAGGCAAATTGTTGATCACCGGGCACTATGACGACACCCGGTCTGATCATCTGTTGAAAGGTAAATTTGAGGTCAGAAAATTCCGTATGGTGCACGCCCCTGCCTTGGCCAATCTTTTGGCTGTGGCATCGTTGACAGGAACGCTGGATACCCTGAGCGGTGAGGGCATTGCCTTTTCGATGGCCGATATTCCTTTTACCAAAGCGGGGAATGACCTGCGTCTTGGTCGGTCCCGTGTTTATGGTAATGCATTGGGGTTTACGGCAAAGGGGTGGATTGACCTTGAAAAGAATTCACTGGATGTAACAGGCACCGTGGTGCCTGCCTATACGCTGAATGCGGTGTTTGGCAACATCCCCCTTCTGGGGCCGTTGCTGACAGGCGAAAAAGGGTCAGGCATTTTCGCAGCCACCTATCGGATGAAGGGAAAGATTGAAAATCCCGATGTCACCATTAATCCGTTGGCGACATTGGCCCCGGGTTTTCTGCGGGGGTTGTTCGGCATTTTTGATGCCCCCAGATCAAAACCACCCTCTGAAAGAAAAAAGCCACAAAAGAAAGCCGCGCCAAAGGCGCCCAAGCCGTAATCTTGCCGGGGTTTAAACCGGGCGGATGAGGACGTGGCGTTTGCGTCCGGCCGAAAGCTTGATGGCCCCATCTTCGATGGCGTGATCAAGGTTCAGGGAAACTGTATCTGAAGAAATGGGTTCATTATTTGCCCGCGCCCCGCCGCCTTTGATCAATCGCCTGACATCGGAATTGGAGGTGGCAAGGCCCGCACGTTTGAACAGATCAATCACACCAATGCCTGCGGCCAGTTCTGCCTTGGCGATTTCCACGGTGGGAAGCCCCTGGGCTGCACCGCCTTTTTCAAAGGTTTCCTTGGCAATTTTTGCGGCCTCAATTGCGGCAGCTTTGCCATGGGCAAGGGTTGTTGTGGCATCAGCCAGAATTTTCTTGGCCTCGTTCAGTTCTGCCCCTTCCAGGACTTCGAGCCGGGAAATTTCATCCATAGGCAATTCTGTGAACAGTTTCAGAAAACGCCCAACATCGGCGTCCTGGGTATTGCGCCAGAATTGCCAGTAATCATAAGACGAAAGCCGGTCCTGGCTGAGCCATATCGCACCCTTGGCAGTTTTGCCCATCTTTTCGCCACTGGCGGTGGTGATCAGGGGGGATGTCAGGCCATAGACGGTGCGTTCATCGACACGGCGCGTCAGTTCTACGCCGTTGACGATGTTGCCCCATTGGTCTGATCCGCCCATTTGCAAAACACAGTCCTGATTGCGGGCGAGTTCCATAAAGTCATAGGCCTGCAAGATCATGTAATTGAATTCCAGAAAGCTGAGCGTCTGTTCCCGTTCCAGGCGCAGCTTTACGGATTCGAATCCAAGCATCCGGTTGACCGAAAAATGCCGTCCAAAATCACGCAGGAAATCGATGTAATTGAGTTGATCAAGCCAGTCCGCATTATTCACCATAATGGCGTCTGTTTTGTCGTCCCCAAAACTCAGGAACCGATCAAAGATGGTCTGGATAGAGGCCATGTTGCCCGCAATATCCTGGGTACTCAGCAGTTGGCGGCTTTCATCCTTTCCCGACGGGTCCCCAACCTTTGTGGTGCCCCCACCCATCAAGACAATGGGCCGGTGCCCGGATTTTTGCAGATGGCGCAACAGCATAATAGGAACCAGTGAACCCACATGAAGCGAATTGGCCGTGCAGTCAAACCCGATATAGGCGCTGATGGGGCCCTTGGCCATGCAGGCATCCAGCGCATCCATGTCGGTGCACTGGTGCAAGAAGCCCCGTTCGGTAATTGTGTTGAGAAATTCTGATCTGTGTGATGCCATGGTATGAAAGGTTCTGAATATTGGGGCGAGGAATGTGTGGGAGATCATGTAGCATGATCAGGCGCTGCGCACAATTGATGCCAGACAAAAGAGACAATGATACGGATGACATGAACAAGATAACTGAAATCAAACAAGGTCACCCCGTCTGGGCGCTGGGTCTGATGAGTGGCACGTCAATGGATGGGATTGATGGTGCGCTGGTGTTGACCGATGGTGAAACGATCTTTGAAACCGGCCCGGCTTTAAACATTGCCTATGATGCAGAATTTCGCGCCCGTCTTGCGTTGGCTGTTTCAGGCAAAGCCGATGATGGGGAAATATTGGCGCTAACCGATGCCTTAACGGCGCGCCACGGAGACGTTGTGCGCGATCTTTTGGCAGATTGGCCGGGAAATGTTGCCGTCATCGGGTTTCATGGCCACACGCTCTATCACAGACCTAAGCAGGGGGGAACCCCGGGTGAGACGTGCCAAATTGGCGATGGCGCGCAGTTGGCCCGGTTGTCAAACCTGCCGGTGGTCAATGATTTCAGAACCCAAGATATGTTGGCCGGGGGGGAAGGTGCGCCCTTTGCACCCCTTTACCATCTGGCCCGCCTGAAAACCTATTCCGGAACACGGCCTGTGGTGATCTTGAATTTGGGCGGGGTTGCCAATGTCACCTGGGTGGGAAATGACCCGGAAAACAATGACGATCAATTGCTGGCCTTCGATACCGGGCCTGCTTGCGCCTTCATTGATGATTGGGTCCTTGCCCATGAAGGCCGACCGTTTGACCAAGACGGCGCACTTGCGGCATCCGGCACGGTTTCAAAGACTGCTTTGGCAGCACTTTTGGATGATCCGTGGTTTTCAGAAAAGCCGCCTAAATCGCTGGATCGGTTCGGATTTGATCTTGCCCCGGTGGCAGGTTTATCGGCTTCTGATGGGGCGGCGACCCTGACAGCGTTTACAGCGGGGGCGCTTGCCCGGGCATTGGAACATTTTCCAGAACGCCCCACGGGCTGGTTTGCGACCGGTGGTGGGCGGCATAATCCGGTGCTGATGGCAGCCATTGGGGATTGCGTTGGCTGCCCCATTGGGCGGGTAGAGGATCTTGGCTGGCGCGGCGATACCCTGGAGGCCGAAGCCTTTGGCTTTCTTGCGGTGCGCAGCCTTCGCGGGTTACCCTTAAGCCATCCCCGGACCACCGGCGCAGAACGCGCGGTAACCGGTGGACGGCTTCATTATCCTGATTAAGGTCTTATTTGGTTTTGCCAGCGATGCCTGCTTTGGCGGCTTTTCCGGCTTTGCCAGGCTTATCAGACTCGGTTACTTTTTTAGGCTTCAGCGCGGCCACCATGTACTTATCGACAATGGTGTTCAGCTCTCCCAGTTTGTTCTGGAAGAAATGATTGGCACCGGGGACGACCTGTTGATCAACGGTGATAAAGCGCTGGCTGGATAGTTTCTTGGTCAGGGTGCTGACATCGCTTAACGGTACAAAATCATCAGAATCGCCATGGACAATCAACCCGGAAGCCGGACACGGTGCCAGGAATGAAAAATCATACCGGTTGGCCGGTGGGGCGACGGAAACAAAGCCTTCGATTTCCGGGCGGCGCATCAAAAGCTGCATGCCAATCCAGGCACCAAAAGAAAATCCGACAATCCAGCACCGTGGGGCATCTGGATTTTGGGCCTGAATCCAGTCAAGGGCAGCGGCTGCATCGGCCAGTTCGCCCTGTCCGTTGTCAAATTCACCCTGGGACCGGCCAATTCCCCTGAAATTGAACCGCAACGCAGAAAACCCCCGATTGGTGAACAGGTTGAACAGGTTATAGACAACCTTGTTGTTCATGGTGCCGCCACCCTGAGGATGGGGGTGCAAGAGCAGCACAATGGGGGGATTTTCTTCTTTGTTGTTGTGTTGGTAGCGGCCTTCGAGGCGGCCTTCGGGGCCATTAAAAATAATTTCTGACATTAACTCACCTTAAAAAGTCGCGTGGATTGGCGACAGAATTGAATTTGATCGAGACATTGTACCCCCTCTGTCAAGTCGGACTTTCAATTGGGCAAAAGGGCCTGAAAAGGGGAATAAAATATGGGGCTATGCGCTTTTTACAGGCAATGCTTTATGTTTTTGCTAATACCTGATAATAAATGTGGATTAATTTAACGACTGCTGACAAGCACCTGTATTGGCAGGGTTTTTCCTGCAGGCCCAGGGCGGTTTTCCCCCGATTTGGTGAGCCCGGGCCCAACGTGCGGGTTGATCGATCACAAGAGTGCAAAACGGATGTTATTTAAAAACCTGATTGAAGCGATAGATCAGACCATGGCCCGTGATCCGGCGGCGCGATCGCGGTTGGACGTGGTATTTTCGTACCCCGGTTTCCATGCCCTGATTTTCTATCGCATGTCGCACAAGCTGTGGGGCTGGCATTTGTATTTTCTTGGCCGACTGCTGTCACAGGTTGGCCGTTGGATTACCGGCATTGAAATCCATCCCGGTGCCGTTGTTGGGCAGCGGTTGTTTATCGATCATGGCATGGGTGTGGTGATCGGTGAAACGGCCATCATTGGCAATGATGTGACCCTGTATCAAGGCGTTACCCTGGGCGGCACGTCTCTGGCAGGTGGCAAACGCCACCCAACCATTGAAGACAAGGTCGTTGTGGGCGCAGGCGCACAGGTGCTTGGCCCCTTGACGGTTGGTGAAAATGCCAGAATTGGTGCCAATGCGGTGGTGTTGCGCGATGTTCCCAGTGGCGTGACCATGGTGGGAATTCCGGCCCGCATGGTGCAGCCAAGAGCAAAAAATCAGGAAGAGAAAGCGGATCGTGGGTTTTGTGCCTATGGCACCCCAAGTGCTGATTTGCCGGACCCAGTTGCGCGGGCCATTGATGGCTTGTGCGATCAGGTGACCAGCCTTCAGGCTCAGCTGAAAGACATGGAATCGCGTTTGGTGGAGGCTGAAAAAGCGGCGTCCCCGGAACCCCGGTCCCAAGATGCGGGTGGTCTTGGTACCCGTGTGCCTAAAAATTGATTCCCTCAATGCGCATTCATGACGGTTCGGATTGATGCCCCATTATCTTGATTATAATGCAACTGCCCCGGTGCGTTCCAGTGTGCGTGAAGCCGTCGATTGGGCATTGGGATTGCCGGGCAATCCGTCATCGGTTCATGGCGCAGGCCGGGCTGCGCGGGCAGCCGTAGAGGATGCCCGTATACAGGTGGCTGCCCTTTGTGGGGTGGCACCGGCATCGGTGGTGTTTACCGCAACCGGGTCGGAGGCCAATAATTTGGCCCTGTATGGATCAAAGCCCCGGCGCATTATTGTTTCTGCGGTGGAGCATCCCTCAGTTTTGCGCCCCGCAGCGGAGCGCCCCAACGGGTTTGCCATGATCGGGGTAGATGGGGATGGCGTTGCCGATATGGCAGAGCTTGAACAAGTGCTGGATCAAGATTCAAACGAAAGCCCGGATGCTGGCCCGGTTCTGGTTTCGGTGATGATGGCCAATAATGAAACAGGGGTTATTCAGCCCGTTCGTGATGTCGTGCGCATTGCCCGGGCCCATGGTGCATTGATCCATTGCGATGCGGTTCAGGCAGCGGGGCGCGTTGTTCTGGATTTTGCCGGGTTTGATTTTGATTTCATGAGCCTGTCTGCCCATAAAATTGGTGGGCCAAAGGGCATTGGGGCCTTAATCGTAAAGCCGGGACGGGTGATTGCGCCCTTGATTTCCGGCGGCGGTCAGGAACGGGGTTTTCGCGCAGGCACAGAAAATGTTCCGGGCATCGTCGGTTTCGGGGTGGCAGCAACCCATGCGGCAGAAGAAGCCGCAGGGGTTACTGAACCAGAACGATTGGCAAAAATTCGTGACCGCATAGAAACAGCGGTCAAGGAACAGGCCAATGATGCGGTGATCATTGGTGCATCGGCACCCAGATTATTCAACACATCGTGCATTGCGGTGCCGGGTAGAAAAGCAGAAACCCAAGTGATCGCACTGGACCTTGCCGGAGTTCAGGTCAGTGCCGGTTCGGCCTGTTCATCGGGTAAGGTTGAGGCATCCCATGTTTTGTCAGCTATGGGCTTGGCGCCAGACATCGCAACGTCGGCCATTCGCGTCTCTCTGGGCTTTGGCACCACCACGGCCGATGGGGATGCCTTTATTGATGCTTGGCGCAGCCTGGGAGATCGGGCTATAGAAGACGCCGCAAGATAGTTTTAGTTTTTATTCTTAAGGAAAAACCATGCCTTCCATGACCTTTATTAATAAAGATGGATCAAAATCCGAAGTGGATGCGCCCAATGGCCTTTCGGTTCTGGAGATTGCCCGCACCAACGACATCGACATCGAAGGCGCCTGCGAAGGATCGCTGGCGTGTTCAACCTGTCATGTGGTGGTTGCCCCCGAAGACATTGGTCGTTTGGCAGAGGCATCGGAAGACGAAGAAGACATGCTGGACCTGGCCTTTGGCCTGACGGCAACCTCGCGTCTTGGCTGCCAGATTATCATGAGCGATGATCTAAACGGCCTGACCGTGACCTTGCCAAAAGAAACCTATAACGCACAAAGCGATTGACCGCCCATGGCGACAGCCACAGAAAACCTTGAAGTCCACGCGCCCCTGATCCCGGGTAAGGCACCTGCGGACACAAAGGTGGTGGTGGCCATGTCGGGTGGTGTTGATTCGTCGGCAACGGCTGCCTTGCTGGTGGAACAGGGCTATGAGGTGATTGGCATAACCCTACAGCTTTATGATCATGGCGAAGCCATTGCGCGCAAAGGGGCGTGCTGTGCCGGTCAAGACATTCACGATGCCCGCACCGTGGCTGCACGCATCGACATTCCCCATTATGTTCTGGATTATGAAAGCCGGTTTCGCGAAGAAGTGATGGATGAATTTGCCGATGCCTATTTGCGCGGTGAAACCCCGATCCCCTGTGTGCGCTGTAACCAGACGGTCAAATTCCGCGATCTGGTGAAAACAGCCAAGGAACTGGGCGCCGATGCGCTGGCCACGGGCCATTATGTGCAACGCCGCCTTGGCCCATCGGGCCCGGAACTGCACGCAGCAACAGACGCCATAAAAGACCAGAGCTATTTCCTGTTTGCCACCACCCGCGAACAGCTTTCCTTCCTGCGGTTTCCCTTGGGCGCCATGTCGGGGAAATCTGAAACCCGGGCCTTGGCCGAACGGTTTGCCCTGCCAGTGGCGGCCAAGCCCGACAGCCAGGATATTTGTTTCGTGCCCAATGGGTCGTATGCCAGCGTCATTGAAAAATTGCGCCCCGGTGCCGTTCGTCCGGGAAAAATTGTCCATATTGATGGCACCGTTTTGGGGGATCACGAAGGCATCATCCATTACACCATTGGCCAGCGCCGGGGCATTGGCGTTGGGGGCCGTGCGGACAGTGCGGAAGAACCCCTGTATGTGATCCGCCTTGATGCAGACGAGGCTTTGGTGATCGTTGGTCCGAAAACGGCCCTTGGCCGCCCCGGGATCAGCCTGTCAGAGGTGAATTGGCTGGGCGATGAAGACGCATCTGATTCAACGCCCGATACCGATGGCATTCCTGTGATGGTGAAAATTAGATCCGCGCGCCCCGCAGTGGGGGCCAAATTGTGGCGGCTGCCCGGTGCGCGCGCAGAAGTGCGTTTTGATATCCCCGAACAGGGCGTCGCCCCGGGCCAAGCGTGTGTCATTTATGATGGCAGCAGGGTTTTGGGCGGGGGCTGGATCACCAGCTCTCCCCTCATGGGCGGATAATAAAATATACCAAGAAGTTTTGGTGCTTATTAATTACGTACCAAGAAAGTTGGTACCGGGAGAGGGACTTGAACCCCCGACACCAGGATTATGATTCCCGTGCTCTAACCAGCTGAGCTACCCCGGCCCAATGGGCATTGGATACAATCCTAAGATCACCGGGTCAAGAGTTTCAAACACCCCCACCCATATGATTGCGATAGCGCGCCCATAAAGCCTCAAAAAAGGGCTGTTTTATAAGATTTTTACCTTTGTGACGCGTTGCGGGGCGGGTACCCTCGAACCTTGGCGGGGCTTATTAAGAAACGAGGATAAAATGAGCAAAATTGATGGGGTGGAATTTGGGCCGTTGGCATTGATGATCGGGGTTTGGAAGGGTGCTGAAGGCGTGGATGTGGCACCGGAACCTGATGGGTCTGAAACCAACCCGTTTTTTGAAACCATTACCAATTCTGTTGTGGGTGGGGTCACCAATGCAGGGGAACAGAACCTTGCGGCCATCCATTATCACAAGATCGTCCAGCGCAAATCAAATGGCGATATTTTCCACAATGAAACCGGTTATTGGATGTGGGATCAGGCGACGAACATCATCATGCATTCCCTGTCTATCCCGCGCGCGGTGTGTGTGTTGGCGGGGGGCACCTATAATGGGGAAACCGATGGGGAAGGCCGCGCCGTGATTAAGGTGTCAGCCAAGATCGATGATGAAAAGTGGAAGATTATTCAATCCCCCTTCATGGCAGACAAGGCATCGACCGTTGCCTTCAGCGAAGAACTAACCGTTGGCAATGGCACAATGACCTATTGCGACACAACCATGGTGGATGACCTATTGCGACACAACCATGGTGGATATTTACGGCCAAGTGTTTGAGCACACAGACGAAAATACGCTGGTAATCAGCTAAATCCGGGCCTGCCCGGCATATAAAGCGTTCCATTTGGTCGGATACGCCTCTAGTATTCTTGAAAACAAAAGGTGCCGGTCAGGTTTTAGAATCAGGCGCTAATTATAGGGGAGAATCAGCATGGCCAAGATACGCCACCTTGCCATTGTCACCACAGATCCAGACAAGCTTGCCAAGTTTTATGTCGATGTCTTTGGACTGGAAATTCAACAACGCGCCGACAGCGGCAACATCTTTATGACCGATGGCTATCTGAACATTGCCTTGTTGACCAATAAGGCCGAGGGAAAGCCCAGTGGGCTAAACCATTTTGGCTTTCACATCGACGATATGGCAGACATCACGGCGAAGCTGGAAACCGCAGGGGTGCCAGCACCTGCCAAACGGCCAGCTGATCGCCATTATGCCGAAATGCGGGCCTTTGATCCCGATGGCAATAATTTTGATCTTTCGGTCAATGGGTTTGAACGGGTTCGCAAAGACCGGGAACCGGTTGCGGATTAATAAAGAAAGAAATCTAAAAACATTTTTTATTGGGAGAGCATCATGAAAAAAATATCAAATATCATCACTGCGGCAGCTTTGGGGGCGGCGCTCGCCGTCGCGGCTCCGTTGGCACCCGCAGGGGCCGCCGATTTTTTTAAGGGAAAAACCATCAAGATATTAGTCGGGTACAGCCCCGGCGGTGGGTATGATCTTTACGCCCGCACCCTTGGGCGGAATATGGGCAAGTTTGTGCCCGGAAACCCCACGGTCATCGTGAAAAACATGACCGGTGCAGGCAGCCTCAGGGCCGCTAATTACATTTATCACAAGGCCCCCAAAGACGGCACGGTGTTTGGCACCTTTTCCCGTGGCTTGCCACTGTTGGCCCTGACCGGAAAAGGCAAGAATGTTCGCTTTGATCCGGTGAAATTCACCTGGATCGGTTCCACTTCCAGTTACGCCAATGATGCCTATCTGTTAACGGTGCATAAGAAAGCCGGCATTACATCGGTGCGCCAGCTCATGGGTAAAAATCCCAAACAGGTAACCTTTGGGTCTACCAATCATGGCTCCACCGGGTTTGATATTCCGCTGGTTTTGAAAGATGCGTTGGGCATCAACATCAAACTGGTCCATGGCTATCCCGGCGGCAGTGCCATTAATCTGGCCATTACCCGTGGTGAAATGGATGGCCGCACCCAGGGCTTGTCATCGCTTCGTACCATGGGCAATTGGCGCGCAGAACGGGTTCCTCTGGTGCAGTTTGCCCGGGGTCTGAACCGTCACTCGGACCTGAAGGATGTGCCCACAGCAAAGGAACTGGCCACCCGCCAGGAAGATCGTGATCTGATTGCCATGCTGGAAACGGCGTTCTATATGGCGCGTCCCTATGCGGCACCTCCGGGCCTGCCTGCTGCACGGACCAAAATTTTGCGCAAAGCCTTCATGGAAACCCAGCGCAACCCTGGCTATATGGGGGATGCCAAAAAACTTCGCATCGATGTTAGCCCCAAGAGCGGGTCAGAGGTCGACCAGATCGTTGCCCAGATGATGGCCATGCCGAAACCGCTGATCGCGCGTTACAAAATGATCGTCGAAAACCCAAAATCAACCCGGCGCACCGTGAATTGGCAGACCATCACCGGCAAGATTTCCAAGGTGAAGCGAAAGGGCAAGCTGGAGTTCAAGGTTGCCGGTAAAAAATACAAGACCCGCATGCGCAAGCGCTACACCAAGGTCAAAATCAATGGCAAGAAGGCCAAGCGTAAAAAGGTCAAAAAAGGCATGACGTGTAAAATCTGGTGGGAAGGCAATAAGTCAACCGCCGGAAAGCTTGAATGCACAAAGTAAAATAGCATTTATAAAACTGTATTGGCGGGCCCCGAAATGGGGCCCGCTTTTTACCTATCCTTATTTAAGGGCCAGAGTGCATGAAAATACCCGGTGGTTTTGATTCCATTCGCCAATGTCTGCATATCCGTGATTACCGGTTATATGTGATTGGCAATGTTGCCCATGGTTTGGGGGTGTGGATTTTACGCATGTCCATGGGGTGGCTGGCCTGGGAGATGACCAAATCCACTGCCTGGCTGGGTGGGATCGTTATGGCTGAAATGGTGCCCTCTTTGGTGTTGGGATTGTTTGCAGGAACCCTTGTTGATCGCGTCAATTATTTCAGGCTGATGCGTATTACTCAGGGCCTGGCCATGGTGTTTGCCGCCACGTTGGCGGTGCTGACCCTAATGGGGCTTATGAACATCTGGCTGTTGTTTGGCCTGACCATGTTTAGGGGGTGTTTGATGGCATTCAATCGGCCGTCTAGGGGGGCTTTGATTCACCATCTGGTGGGCCGCGATTTGTTGGCACCCGCCCTTGCTATTGGGTCCATCACCCATAACGGCACGCGCTTTATTGGCCCTGCCATTGGCGGGCTGATCATTGTTGGTGCGGGAACCGGGTGGGGGTTTGCGACCACGGCCGGGATGTTGTTGTTTTATTCGATCATTCTGGGGGTGATGCACGCAGATACGACGCCCCGAAAACGCCAAACCCGTTCTGTAATTTCTGAAACCCGTGAAGGCCTTGCTTATCTAAAATCCCATAGGGGCATTCGGATGCAGCTGGTGCTGTTGATCATTATGGGGATCATTGCCAAACCGGTGACCGATTTATTGCCGGGCTTTGCAGGCCAGGTGTTTGAACGCGGAGCCGATGGATTGGCCATGTTGTTAAGTGCGCACGGGATCGGGGCAACGTGCGGTGCGGTCTGGCTTGCGTCGCGGCCATCGGGGATTGAAGGCTTGACCCGGATCAGCCTGTTGAGTGTTTTGTTCTTGGCCCTGTTATTGATGGCATTCGCAGCAACAGATGTTTTCTATCTGGGTGTTTTCTTCATCGCCTTGCTGGGCTTTGGATTTATTACCCTGAACGTTTCCAGCCAAACCCTTATCCAATCGGCGGTAGAACCCAATTTTCGGGGCAGGGTGATCAGCGTCCATGGCATGGTGATGCTGGGCGTGCCCGCATTTGGTGCGTTGTCGCTGGGTTTGGTTGCAGATTATATTGGACTGCGCCTGCCAGTTTTGATCGGGGGAGCCATCTGCATCTTTGTCTGGTTGGCAGTTTGGTCGCAACGAAAAACACTTGAATCCAGCCTGGAAACACCCCCCGTCAGTCAATAATTCTATTTGGCTTAAAGACAAAAGAAAGCGGCGACACATGATGTGCCGCCGCTAAGGTTTGAATTATAAAATTCACACCAAATTATGACAGGTGTTTTTTGAAGAATGCCATGGTGCGTTTCCATGCCAGTTTTGCGGCGGCTTCGTTGTAACGCTTGGTCGAATTATTGTGGAACCCATGGCGGGTTCCGGCGTAGCTGTGCATTTCAAACGAAGCATTGTTTGCCTTGAGTGCTTTTTCATAGCCCTTACGTGATCTGTTCACACGCCGATCATTCTCGGCATAATGGATCAGCAGGGGTGCCTTTATTTTTGCGACATCGGCCGCTTTTTTGGGCGCACTTCCATAAAAAGGTGCGGCGGCATTCAGGTCGCTGCCCATGTTGACCGCCAGATAATTGGCCACACTGCCACCAAAGCAAAAGCCGGTCGTGCCCAGTTTGCCATTGGACAAGGCGTGGGATTTTATAAATTTGGCACCGTTCAGCATGTCAACCTTGATCTTGTCGCAGCTGAGGCTTTTCTGCAAAACTTTGCCATCATCATCATTCCCGGGATAGCCCCCTGCGGGGTATAGCCCATCAGGGGCAAATGCCAGAAAACCCTCCGTGGCCGCACGCCGTGCGACATCTTCGATATGCGGGTTGAGGCCCCGGTTTTCATGGACAACCAAAACCGATGGGAATGGGCCTTTGCCAACAGGATGGACAAGATAGCCACGCATCTTTCCGGAATTTCCGCCGGGCGAATCGTAGGTTACATAGCGTGCCTTGATGCGTTTGTCGGTAAAGGAAATCATTTGTGCTTCGGCATAACGTGGCAGCAATGCCTCCGCCATGACAAGTGCAGACCCGCCACCAATAATGGTGATGGCAGCGGCGCGTTTCAGAAACTCGCGACGTTCCATCAGGGAATGACAATATTCGTCGTAAAGATCATAAATTTGGGGGTCAATGTCGTCGGGTTTTAAATCATCTTTTTTCATCGATGTCTCCCCTGCCTGTTATACGTTTTTTGTTACCTAAAGTGATTCACGTCTAACGCATATTTTTTAAAATCGTATGCGAAAACTAGGTTCATGCATAGCGCAATATTGATGTTGCTCTTGATGTAATGACTGCTATTCTCAGCGACCTTAGAATCACTATAAATCCCCACATCAGGAGACAGCCCGCATGGTCACAATTGGCATGAATTATCACACATTGCCCGGAAAACAGGCCGAATTCATCGAAAAATTCTGTGCCGTTATGACCGCCCTTGATGGCGCTGCGGGACATGAGGAATCAAATTTGTTCCAGGATGTGAACGATGATGCGTCTTTCTTGATCGTCAGCAACTGGTCCGAGCACGAAGCTTTTCAGACCTTTATTCAGTCCGATGCTTTTGGCGAAGTTACCAGTTTTGGCAAAGAAAACCTGCTTTCTGAACGTCCCCAGCATCGGGTGTATAAAAGCTAGCATGGGTTTTTAATTGGGGTTTTTCAGGCCTCGGGTGTGCTACGGATGAAGTAGGCGATGTAGATGGCGACCACCATCAGCGCGCCGCCAATGACCATGAAGCTGGCCTCAAGCCCCACCAGTTCCACCACGGCGCCCATGACCACGGGTATCACGAAGGAAACCAGCCGGTTGGCTGTGGCGCGGATGCCCACGGCCTTTCCTTGGGCCTTACCGGCGGATCGTGACAACACGGAAATCATTAAAGGTTGCGCCAATGCCATGGCCCCGCCTCTGAACCCTGAGGCGGCGGCCAGCAGCCAGAAGATGCCCCCCAGCAATGGTGTCACGGTGATGGCGAGCACCCCGCCGATCACGACCCCCAACAGAAGCCAGTTTGGCGGCAGGCGTTTTGCCAGCGGTGCCACGGATAAGGCACCGGCAAAACCCACCAACGAGCCGATGGACAGCAAGGTGCCGATCAAGGTGCCGGTCAGGCCAATGCCTTCCAGATAGACCACATAGAATGAGGTGTGCATGCCCTGTCCCGCCATGCGCAGCGTCGACGCCATGACAACCAGCAAGATGGTCGGGATGGCCAGCATGCGGATGGCATCGATATAATCAGATAGCCTGGGCATGACATCGGAAACGCGCAAGCGAACCTGCGGCGCATGCGCGCCTTCTGGTGGTTTGGGGAGTGTCAGGGCGGAAACCAGAATGCCCAGCCCCCAGAAACCAAGGACGGAAAAGCCGCCCCAGGGGCCGAACATGTCCCAGCTCATCCCTGCGACAATAGGGGCCACCAAATGACCAATGCGAACTGTGAAGCTGAGCCGTCCGGCATAGGTGGGATTGCCCTTCATCAATTGGCCAACCTGCGCCTGTGCGCCCATCCAGGCAAAGCTGGATGAAAGCCCATCAATCATCTGCAAGAAAATCACGGCGCCCAGCCATGGCATTAACGGGAACATCCACGGCGTCAAAGCCCCCAAAACGGCAAACCACAGCAAAACACGCCGCGTTCCCATGCGGTCCATCAAGGCCCCGCCATGAATGGAGAACACAGTGGTGAGAATATGCCGCGCACCCAAAACCAGCCCGATCATCATGGGGGATGCGCCCAGGTGCAGCGCCCATAGCGGCAGCACAACTGTGATGACATTGTTGATGGTATTGCCAAACGTGCCGGTGGCATAAACGGCCAATTGGGTAGACAGCGGGATTTGAATTTTTTCGTCGTCGAGTTTTCCCCCGACAGTTTCTTCTGTGCTGCTATTCACCCCTGTTTTCCCCCGGTATTCTTTTTTTATAGTCTCTGATCATCACAGAGCCGCCCCCGACTGTCGAGGGAGGATATCGTTTGTGAAAATGTTATGAGAGGGGGTACTTGGGCCTTTGCCCAGAGCACAGAATACGGATATTCTGGCGCTGGTTATAACGATTATTAACAGGGATGAAATGATGTTGGAACTTTATCATGCGGGCCTGACGGCGTGTTCAAAAAAAACGCGGCTTTGCCTGCGTGAAAAGGGTATCCCCTATGTCAGCCATTTCGTCAATCTGAAGAAATTTGAACAGCACAAGCCGGAATATTTGAAACTCAATCCCAACGGCCTGGTGCCAACCCTGGTTCATGACGGGGTAGCCATCATCGAATCCACGGTGATCAACGAATATATCGATGAAGTATTTCCAGATGTTCCCCTGCGCCCTGAAGATGCGGCAGGCCGGGCACGGATGCGGGTCTGGGGCAAACTGGCAGATGAAGCATTGGGCCCCAATATGATGGTGACGTTTTCCGGGGCGGGCGGGATTGGCAATGCGGCCAGGGATTTAGATGATGCGGCATTAGATAAAATTCTGGCGGGATACCCTTTGCGTGATCGTCGCGAAGTGGTGCGAAAGGTGGTTCGTGGCGGGGGCTTCTCAGAAGCAGAATTTGCCGCCAGCAAGGAAAAAGCAGGGTTCATTCTGGACCGCGCCGAACACTGTCTGGGTGAGGCAAAATACCTTGCGGGTGACACTTTTTCCTTGGCCGATATTAATATGTTGCCATTTATTGATCGCTACCAAGAACGCGTGGTGCCGGAATTGGTGAGCCCGGATCGGCTGCCCAAGCTTTGTGCATGGCTAGAAGAAATGATGGCCCGGCCCAAAGTTATTGAGACCTATGCGCCATCTGAAGAAACCCGGCCCAAAGATGGGGCAGCCTAATACAAAACCGGGTCCTGAAAAGGACCCGGTTTATATGAAAACTTATTCCCGAAGTCTTAAAGGGTGGTTTCTTTCTGTCGGCCTTCGGTGAAGTAGTCCTTGTTATTCAGCTGGCCTTTGCCGGCTATCACGATTTGATCACCGGGTTTCTTCACCTGATATAACATGCAATTGCCATCGGTTTCATTGTGAAGCTGATAATACTGGTTGCCCGGAATCAGCGCACATTCACCTTCGTTGAGATGTCTTTCTGTCGCTTCGCCATCTTCGCTATCTTTGGTCCGAAGGGTCAAGACACCCTTCATCACCAGAAATGATTGGGATGTGCCAACGTGGTAGTGGAATTCATTCCGCGCACCGGGTTTGTACACATTGCACGCAATAATTAGGTCTTCTTGTGCCGCGATCAGGGTGCGTTGGCGTGGTTTGGGCGGATTTTCAATATCCACTTTTTCAAAAAGATTGTTAATTTGGGCCATTGGTGCCTCCTGTTTGGTTTTATTGTTGCTATAAGATTACCCCAAAGCAGCGATCAGGTGTAAAAAAATGGGGGGCCGAAGCCCCCCACTGATTAACGATGTTTTCGATCTTATTTTTTGCAGATCAGGTTTTTGGCTTCCGCCCCTGCGCGCAAATACACAAAGGTGCAGGTCATGCCGGGCTTCACAAACTTGCGTTTGGATTTTTTGCCATTCAGGGTGACCTTGGTCCGTGAACCAGAAATTTTGGCTTTGACCTCTTTGCCTTTGTAATTGATCCAGATGCGACGCCCACCGCGTTTGGTTTTGGTGACCTTCCCGGTGTGTTTCAGATAGGTAACCTTGGTGGTGACCAGAACGGCTTGTTTAAGCAGCTTTTGAACTTCCGGGGTGACATTCAGCGCATTACGAATGGCTTTGTCGACATCTGCCCCGAAGGCCGGTGCCAGGTAGCGGTTGGCTGCCTTGACAGATTTGGCAAAGGCAGGGTCTTGAGCACCCTTTTTATAAGCAGCGCGCAAGACGGCCAAGCGTCCGGCGGGAACCTTGGGTGGCAGGCCAGCAATGCGCCATTGGCCACCAATGGCTGTAATAATCGCTGCCAGCTGTTTGCTGTTGTTATCGGTGATCAGTTCTTTGGCGGTTGGCATTTTGGGCCAGTCTTTATCGCGTTCCGGTGAATAGACCGTTAGGAAGTGACCACGGCCACGTTTAACCATGGGGGTGTTGCTTTCCACGCCGCCCATCATGATATCAATTTCGCCACGCATCATGGCCAAATGGGCATCAGGGCCGGTGTAGCCCGGGATCATCTTGAACTTGAGGCCAAAGGCGCGTTCTGAAACCTTGGCGAAAATCCAGCGTCCGCTGCCCGGTCCACCGGTTGCCATCTTCAGGACCTTGCCGGATTTGCGAAGATCAGCAATCGTTTTGTAGGGCAGTTTGGAATTGATCATGATCATTTGATAGCTCTCGGATAATTTTCCGAGGTAATTCATTTTCGCCATGTCAAAGCGGATGCCCTTTTTTTCCAGAATCTGGTTCAGGAACATGGCCGTATTAAAGGTGCCCATGGTCAGGCCGTTGGGCTTTGAATTGTAGATGTAATTAAGGCCAAGAATATGTCCCGCACCTGGCATGTTGCGCACCACAAAGGTGGAGCCCGGCAGGTTCTTTTGCATATATTTGGCGATTAAACGGCCCCAGAAATCAAACCCCCCACCGGCACCAGTGGCGACGATGAAGGTGATGTTCTTTTTCTTGAAATAATCAGCGTCTCCAGCCGATGCAATTGAGGGGGCAGCAGCAATTGCACCAATGCCAAGGGCAGCTGCGCAAGCAGTAAGGGTCTTTGAAAAGGCCATGAAAATCTCCCAGATGTCATACTTTACGTTATTGATCAGTGATGGTTCACAACCGTAATCAGGCAATTGACACCTGCGGTCGAGGCCGTCACATTTATGCCAGACATTTACCACGATCCAGAACGAGAGGCAAACCGGGGCTTGTTTTGCCCCTGTTTGCACAGAAAATGGGTGTGTGGTCGCTTGAAAGTTAAAAAACAGGGGGAAGCATGAAAAAGGATTTGAAGGTAGAACGCCGCACCCGGCGCTGGCAGGAACAGCGCTGGATTCTTGATATGATCATCCAGACTGTTGGACCGGAATGGGATCAGGGACGCATCCATTCAAAGGGCGGGCGTGCTGGTTCTGTTGGAACCGCATCTTTTAATGCGGCCGCCAGCCGCATGAAGAAATTCAATGATATTGGCCCGGAATTCACACGCGGTGGTCGTCGGGCCGAGGTCCGGGCCCATGCATTCGAAGAACAGCACCGCTATGTTTCTGCCCGTGCTGAATATATGACAGCATCCCTGTTTTATGCATCCGCCCAATGGCCCTATTTTGACTATGACGATACCGTGCGTGAACTGGAAGAACGCATGAACGATACCTATGCTAAATATATCACCTATGCCCCGCACCCCATTGAACGGGTTGAAATCCCGTTTGGGGATTCTGCCCTGCCTGCATATTTGCATTTGCCCCATGCACCAAAACCCGGTGAAACATTTCCCTGCATTCTGGTGACCGGTGGCATGGATGGGTCCAAGGAAAACATCGTGTCCATGTATGGCGATCCGGGGCTGGAACGCGGCATGGCTGTTTTGGCACTGGATGGTCCGGGGCAGGGGGAATGCCCGGGCCGGGGCATTTACCTGACGCCGGATAATTTTGCCGAAGCTGGGGTCGCTGCGGTCGACTGGCTGTGTGATCGCCCGGAAATTAATTCCGAAGGCATTGTCATTCGCGGTTCATCCTTTGGCACTTACTTTGGGACCGTGGCAGCGGTGGCCCTTGGGGGCCGCATCAAGGGGGTGTCAGCCACCGGTATTTGTCAGGAACCGGGTGCGCACACTATTTTTAATATGGCATCCCCCACCTTTAAGGTGCGTTTCATGTTCATGTGTGGCTATGAGGATGAGGATGAATTCGATGAATTCGTCCAGGGGTTTGACCTGACCCGGGTGGCAGACAAGATGACCTGTCCTTATATGATTGTTGCCGGTGAAGATGATCAGCTTTCCCCGATCCAGTACACGTATGATCTGTTCGATCAAATCACGGCGCCGAAGCGTTTGGTGGTTTATGAAAGCGCCAATCATTCCATTAAAGGCGGCCCAGCGGCAGCCAATGGCGAAGATCGTGAAGTGATGATGTTCGACTGGTTGGCTGACCGGGTTGCAGGGAAGCCTATGAAATCAGAGCTTTGGTATATCACAGGGTCAGGGCGGGCCGAAATCACGCCTTATTAAGGGCATATTTACCCCTTTTTCTTGAGTTGTTCCCATGTTCCATGTTTGAATTCAAAAAAATGCATTCAATAAGAATTATCAGTTAAAAACAGGGAGTTTATAAAAATGCAAAATCGATTTTTAATCACCAGTGCATTGACGGTTGGTGCCGTGGTTTCAGCCATGGTGTTGGCACAACCCGCATTGGCCAAATCAGGCAAAGACTATTTCAAAGGCAAGACCGTAGAATGGATTGTGACCACGTCTCCGGGTGGCGGCCATGATTTCTGGGGGCGCTTGCTTTCGCGGCATATGTCCAAAAGGCTGGATGCGAAGTTTGTGGTCAAAAATCGTCCCGGTGCAGGACATATCATCGGCGTTAATCTGATCAACCGCGCCAAGGCCAATGGCCTGACCATTGGTAATTTTACCACGGGCCTTATTTTCTCTCAGATTTTAAAGAAAAAAGGCATCCGGTTTGATCTTTCCAAGATGTCCTGGTTGGGCAAGTTGGCAGCAGAACCCCGGACCATGACCACGGGGGCAAAGTCACGTTACAAGAATTTCGAAGATGTCCTCAAGGAAAAGAAGGTCATCAAATTCTCGGCTTCAGGGGTGGGGTCCGGTTCTTATACGGATGCGTTCATGATTGCGACAGCATTCAACATTCCTCATAAAATTATCACGGGTTATTCCGGGTCTCAGGCATCTTTGGCACTGCTTCGCGGCGAAGTGGATTTGTTAATGGGCAGCGAAGATTCAGCGGCCTCTTATGCACGTGCCGGATCGGTTCGGATTGTCATGCAGGTGGGTGGCAACATCAAAGGCATTCAGGATGCGAACAATTATGCCAAAACCCAACAGACCAAGAACATTCTTAAATTAATGACCAACATGGGTAACCTGTCGCGCATTGCAGCCGGTCCGCCAAATATTCCCAAAGACCGTTTGGACGCCCTTCGTTCGGTGTTCAGGGCTTCTGTTGAAGACAAGAAATTTATCGCTGCTGCTGCAAAGGCAGGACGGAAAACAGTTCCGGCTTATGGCGATGATGTGCGCAAGATGGTGGTGACCTTATTGGATCAGCCGGCCGAGATTGTCACGCTCTTGAATAAAATATCCAACGTCAAAGTTGCGATGGTTAAACACTCAGGCTCTGTCTCCAAGACCAAACGCGGTGGTCGTCGTATTTCGATCATGTATAAGGGCAAAGAGGTCAAGGCCAAGGTTTCAGGGTCACGCACGACCGTCACCCTTAATGGCAAAAATGCCGTCCGTAAAAAAATCAAGGTTGGTATGAAATGCACCTTCACTTATCCAGGACCGGGTAAGGAAGCGAAGCGCATTGATTGCAAAGGCTAAGACAGATTGAGACATTAAAAGGGCGCCTTCGGGCGCCCTTTTTTTGACTAGATATTGCTTTCTGCCATGTCATTCTTCTGTGATGGCGCTAGAAAAAAAGGTGCGCCGATCGTGTCCCGGTCTATGCCATGGGTTTCGACGAAGCCATCAAAGGAAGACCGGAGCATGGCAAGGATCGGATTAAAACCCGTACCATCTTTGGATGTGGATTGTTCCTTGATGCGTTCCAGTGCCGAAATTGCGACCATGATCTGGATTGCAATTTCTTCTGGCGTTTTGGCCCGGGTCCCGGCGATCAGGGTTTCAAGTTTTGGCACATCGCGCGCCAGTATAAATCCCAAATGGGTTTCATCGGTATTCAGATGCAGGTCCATCAGGGCTTCTGATGCTTCCGCTATGCCCATGTTTGGCTGGGCGATGTAATGAAAGGTTGGCGGCGCAAAGGGGGATGCGACATTCGTATCTGATTCCAATGAACCCCCGTTTTCTGTTTTCTGTGCAGCGAGTGCCGCTATAGGAGCAATCAGCGCCGTGTATTGATTGGTGTTTTCAGGTTTGCGATGATGCTTAAGATTAAGGTTTGGATACACGTCCTTAAGCGCTTCGGCTTTTTCCGAGTCTACTAGCACCCGGACGGGGGCCGTGCTTTTTTGGCTGTACAGAAATTCAATGAGCGACAAATAATGCGGATCATCTTCACTGGCCGTTATAAAGATCATATCGGGCGGGGTTTGGGTGTAGTGCCGCTTGAACGTTTCAGGGGTTCCTGAAATCCTGCTCTGGTGCCCCGCCTCAAGGTTTAGCTCATGCAAGAACAGGCGATCGGTAATGGAAGGTTCGTAAATCTGTATGATCAAAGGTTCGTCCAATCCCTGCGCCAGAATACAGCTGAATTGTTTTCAGCTGTGGTTTGAATGAGGTTCGGGGGTGGATTTGGGACTTAATTAAACGCCAGATTGAATGTATGACGGTGTTCCAAGACTGACCCAGCGCCCAATAACTGCATAAAAAACCTCAATAAAACAAGTATAAACACATACATATCATCAACAGGTATATATACCTAGTTATTTTAGGGTTTCTATCCTTAATTGCTGGTTGAGACCGGCACGAGGCAGTGTTTCAGCCAGATAAAAGCTGGGTGAAACACTGGGATGTGATTTAGAAAGTGCTTTGTGTTTTATGAAATGGGGTCAGGCGGGGGCGGGGAATACCAGCGACTTGATGACCACAGGGACCGCGCCTGATGTCGGGATCATGGCGCCAATGTCGATATAATCGAACTCGCTCAATTCAATGCCATCAATGGATATGGTGGCCGCTTTTATGCCCATTTCCTCTTTCAGGTGGAGCCCTAAAAGTCCGCCAACATCCAGATCATTGACCAAGATAAGCGGGTGGTTGTTTTCCGTGAATTTGGCCATACCATTTTTGATGCCCGTGCAAAAATCGTCCAGCCTTTTGTAAGTGGCAGAACCGCCCCAGTGAAAGGAAACCGCAACAGGCTGATCGGCCTCTGCAAGATCAAGGCGCGTTAATGCAACGGTTATGGCGTCACTGATGGTGTCGGGATCAAGGATGTCCAGGGTCAGATCAAGTTCCGGTGCGATGACGGGTACGTTGCGCACAGGGACGGTGTCTTCGGGCTTAATGAAAATGGTGCTGCCCGAAACTTGAATGGTGTACTGGGATGCCCCAATGACTGTGGCGCGAATGGTGGCGCGTGGTTTCTCAATCGCTGCGGAAAACTTTTCCACGCCTTCACGCACGTGCCGGGCCAGCATGGGGCCAAGGTCACCGAAAGATTCTGTGTGGTTGTTGTAAACAAATTCGGAAACCCCACCAGAGAAAATAAGGGCTGCAACGTCAGATTCCCCATCAAGGCGGGGCAGGCGCAACAGGGCTTCGGTCTCGGCTGAGAGGGGGGAAAGCCCTGCGGCTTCAAGGATGCGCGTGGCCATGCGTTCGGTAATGCGTTCCAGATCCTGTTCGGAGGGTTTGTCGCCAAGATTAAGGTCAATGCCCAGCTCTTTGGCATAGGCCTTGCCTGTGGGTTCCAGACGATTGATAGAACCGTCTTTATCCATGACAATCAGGCGCGCGCCCCCTTCAACGGCGGTGACTTGCTCGACCTTGCCGCCGCGACACCGTGCAAGCTTGGTCGTCCCGCCACCGATATCGATGTTCAGAACCAGCCCGTCGATTTCTTTGGATCGTGTGATGGCTCCGGACCCGTGGGCGGCCATGGTCGATTCAAGCCCGTCCCCTGCGCTGACGGCGACGAATTTCCCGGCATCGGCTGCAAACAATTCACCGATGGCCCGGGCATTGCGTCTGCGCACTGCAACCCCGGTCAGGATTAAGGCACCGGTGTCGATGTCTTCCTGTTTGAACCCGGATTCTTCGTAGGTTTTTTTGATGAAGGCTTGCAGCGCATCGGAATCAATCACCTCACCATCCAGATATGGGGTGAAGTAAATTGGCGATTCATGCACCAATTCGCGGTTGGTTACCACGTAACGCGCATTTCGCTGTTCCAGCGTTAAGCGTGAAAAAGCTAAATGGGATGTAGACGAGCCAATATCGACACCGACACTAATCAGGACGATTTCGTCTTCTTCCAAAAGGTTACGTTCCGCGTTTGAAAACTGCGCGCCATCATCAATTGCCATTGCGTGTGCTACTTACCTTTAGGAGTTTGATAGAGTTCTTCTTCCATCCGGGTCGTCGCACCTTCTTTACGCAAGGTTTCTTCGAATTCCTTGCGCAGGTAAGGGTCTTCCATATCGTAGGGAACGGCCGAGCCGCCATCGCGAATGTCGATGGCACCATAATCGTTCATTTTCGCACCAGGTGCGCCGGCGCGGGAATTTTTGCCGGGGTGGACCGGGCCAAACCATGCGGTCAGGCGCAGCGGACCTTTGGAGGCACCGAAATGCTGGTGGAACCATTCGCCGCTCATTGGTGCGGCTGTCACCATGCCCACCGGTTCGTAATCCTGGCGCATGACCTTGTCCATTTTGCCATCTTTCCACGGGGTGGGGCCTTCTGATGATGGCCAGGTATAGGTGTAGCCCTTGCCTTTGATGCAAATCAGAACGGCGGCACTGCCATGGGCATGGGCTTTTGAATAACGCCCGGTTTCATGCTGGCCGATCCACAGGTAGAAATTCTGGTTGGCCATGTGGGGTTCAATCCGGCGGTAACCCGGTGAACGACGGTTATCCAGCGGCAGTTCGCAATTAACGATATCGGCAATGATGTTGGTCTTTTTCATGGCCAGACCACGGATGGGGTCAGCTTCAATATCATCATTGGCTTTGTAATAATCTTCCGTATCGGGATCAAAGCGATCGCGAAAATTATAGGGGCAGTTCATGATGAAGTCGGTGTTTTTGAACATGTTGAACACCTGGGGTGCCAAAGAACCACCCAAAAGCATTGCTGGCGAAGATGCGGCATTAATGATGCGATAGCAGGCGTTAATGGGGATCGCAAAAAGTGATCCGGCCTGCCATTCGAACACATGCTTTTGGTCTTCGCGGCCTCGTTCCCAGACTTCTGTGGTGCCACGGCCTTCAACAACAAAGTATTGCTGTTCAAACAGATGCTGTATCGGGTTCAGCGCGCCAGCACCGGGGACTTCAATGACATGACAGCCCCACAAACCTTCAGTGCCCCAAAGCTGGATGAAACTGGCATTGCCACCCATTAGATCCCAGTGTTTCAGTGGCAAGTCCTGAACCCTTTTAATACCGATGCCGCGGAAAATGGGAATTCCCTGAGCTTCCATCCAATCGTCATAGGGCATGTTTGGTTTATCAAATAGACCAAAGCCAGATTTAGTTTTGAGGTCAGTCGGTTCAGTCCACTCAATAGCCATTTAAAAATCCTCAGGAAATTGATTGTCATAAGATGAAAGTGCGGCGAAAAAACCGCGTGTGTTGCCTCTTTTTAGCACCTATTCAGCCGGTGGGGCAAGTTGACCCTAACACCCGTGAAAATAGGGGGGGTTAGGCGCGCCACGCCCTTTTATTGATCGCTTCAATCAGCCATAATCATAAAAAATTTAAGGGAGCGTTGCGTGGAATTTGATCTTCCGGAAGAGCTAAAAATACTGAAACAGACCGTTCGACGGTTTGTTGATGCGGAAATGATCCCCCTTGAGGGCAAATCCCTGGATGGCGGCAAGATGAAACCGGACATTCGGGCACTTTTGGAAGAAAAGGCCAAGGCTTTGGGGCTTTGGTTGATCGACGTGCCCGAAGAATTCGGTGGCCAGGGCCTTGGATTGGCAGCGCGTTCTGTGGTGTGGGAAGAACTGGGACGCACCGTCACCCTGCCAACCCGGGGTTATTCAATTCTTGGCCCCGATGTCAGGCCCATTCTTTATGCGCTGGAAGGGGAAATGCGGGAACGTTATCTCTATCCCGTGATCCGGGGCGAAAAGACCTGTTGTTTTGCCCAGACCGAACCCGATGCGGGATCAGACCCCGGTTCCATGCGCACGACGGCTATTCTTGATGGCGATGATTACGTCATCAATGGGGTTAAACGCTTCATCACCGGGGCCGATCATTCAGATTTTGCCCAAGTCATGGCCGCCACGGACCGGGAAAAGGGATCACGGGGCGGCATATCATGTTTTTTGGTGGATATGGATACCCCGGGCATTCGTCTTGGCACCCAATACAAGACCTTCACCGAAGAAGGACCATGGGAAATTGTGTTCGAAGATGTCCGGGTGCCAAAGGACCATCTGGTGGGCGGAGAGGGCAATGGCTTTCGTCTCGCACAAAAATGGTTGGGGGTTGGGCGCATCAAACAGGGATCACGCGCATTGGGGGTGACAGAACGCTGTCTTGAATTGGGGGCTGGCTATGCCAAAGACCGCGTGACCTTTGGCGCGCCCTTATCGACCCGACAAGCCACCCAGTGGAAATTGGTGGATGCTGCTGTGGCGCTTCAGGGTGCGCGGTTGATGGTCTACCACGCAGCAGAGATGCTGGATTCCGGGGCGGATGCCAGACTCGAAGCCTATATGGCGAAACTCTATTGCACAGAAATGGCCTGGAAGGCGGCAGATGACTGCCTGCAAATTCATGGCGGGGTTGGCTTGACCAAAGACCTGCCTGTGGAACGCATTTGGCGGGATCAACGCAGCCACATGATCACCGAAGGCACGCCGGAAATGATGCGCATGGTCATTGCCCGCACGGTGATCCGCAATACCAATTAAAAAACGGGTGCCCTTACATTAAGGCGCCCGTTTTTTTAGTTGCTGATTTTGGCGTTTAGTATTTGTAGCCAAATCCGACGCCGAACACCCATGGATCAAGATCGGTGTCCGTGGTGGTGATGGAACCGTTATTGACCGTGATGTCGGTGGAAACGTATATCTTCTTGAGATCAACGTTAAAGGACCAGCGGTCGTTGATGGCAATGTCCATGCCGACCTGAAATGCCAGCCCGAATGAGTCTTCGTATTTGACGGCGGTAATGGCGCTCGATTTTTTCACATCATAAAACATTGTGTAATTGAGGCCCGCACCGACATAGGGGCTGAATTTTGCTTTCGGCTGGAAATGATACTGCAGGGTCAACACCGGCGGCAGCAGGGAAACCTCACCAAGATGGGCAACCCCCGCAACATCAACGCTGTTTTTGGTGGTGGCAAGAATCAATTCTGCAGCAATGTTGTCGGTGAAAAAATAGGTGAAATCCAGTTCAGGAACAGTGTCACTGCCAACCCGTGCAGAGCCACCTGAGGTGGTGGTGCCATGGGTATCGGACGTCAATGTGGCGGAACGCAGGCGAATAATCAGGTCACCCTTTTGTTTGGCATGAAGCATGCCTGGCTGTATCGCCAACACGGTAAAGGCCAAAAGGCCAAAAGGCTGAAAGCAGAAATGTTAAAAAAACGGGTGAGACCAGACATTAATTATTCCCCTTTTTATTTATGTCCGTTAGACGAATTTGCGCGAGATGACAGAGTCATGTCTTAAATATATATCGTTAAATCAACCTTGATTCATTCTTAATGCTTAGATATCTATCGAATACCATGGCATTGAAATTTTGGCAACAGGTCATTGGAAAGCAATGTTATTTTTAATTGAATAGATTGGAGCGTGAATGGGGGAGGCGCTAAAGGGATGGGTGTTTATGGTTTAGGTGCCAACACCACCAACGCATCAAGGGCCACACATCCTTGGCCTTTGGGGCAGGCAAGCAGGGGATTGATATCGACGGCTTCGATCAATCCCTTGGTCTCGTAGGCGAACCGTCCCATTTTTAAGATGGCATCAACCACCGCATCGCGATCCGCAGGGGCAGCACCCCTGTAACCATCCAGTAATTTTCCGGCCCGTGTGGCATCGATCATGGCTTCGGCCTCTGCCCGGTTCAGGCCGGCCCGGCCAAGGGCGACGTCTTTATAGAGTTCCACCATGATGCCGCCGGAGCCAAACACCACCACAGGCCCCATTTCAGGGTCATTGGCGATGCCGAGCGCCAGTTCAATGCCACCTAGGACCTGTTCAGCAACCAGAAACCCATCGATTTTTACCGCCCCATCATAGTGCGCCACGTTCTTTGTGATTGCATCACATGCTGTTTTAACCCCATCGGCATCTTCAAGGCCAAGCATGATGGCCCCGGCTTCGGTTTTGTGGGGCAGGTCAGCGGAAACCGCTTTGACAACCACCGGAAACCCGATGTCTTGTGCAGCCTTTGCGGCACTTGGCCCATCGGCGGAAAATGCTTCGCGGGCCAGTGGTAGGCCGAAATCTGCCAGTATCGCCTTGGATGTCGTTTCATCCAATGCGGTTGGTTTATCCCCGGCCAATGTTTTTAATTCTGCAATGCGGGATTCTTGTTTACCCGTTAAGGGGCTTGAATTTTTGGGCTCGGATTTTGCGCGGGTGCGCCGGCCGATCTGGTCAAAGATGCGCCCAAAGACCCGAAAGGCGCGATCAGGATCGGAAAGATAGGCCAGATGGCTAAAGGTTTTGCGCAAAGCCTGTGCGTGATCGGTCAGGGCAACATTGGCCGGTGCAAACAGGGCGACGGGCAGGGTAGTATCTTCGCCTTTGGTCCATTCTGAAATTGCTGCAAGGTTCAATTCCTTGCGTTCAATCCCGGGTGCCAGGGGCAAATCCTCTGCGACCAGCAGCAAATCAAAATTGGGGTCGGCGGCAAAGGCCTCAATGCAGGCAATATATTTATCTGTGGTGATGGTCTGGCGGGTATCCAGCGGATTGGACGCACTGGCAAGGGGGCCAAGCACAGCAGCGATTGTTTCCTTTGTTTTTGCATCCGGTGTTGCAAAGGTGACGCCTGCGCGCGCAGCAGATTCCGAAATCAGGCTTTTCATGGCCCCGGAATTGGTAATGGCGCCAACCCCTGTGCCTAACGGTGCCTTGGTGCGTGCCAGATATTCCATGGCCTCTACGGCATCTTCCAGACAATCCAGGCGAACCACCCCGGCGGCACCGGCCAGGGCATCAAACGCATCAACCGATCCCGCCAATGATCCTGTATGGGCCAATGCCGCGGCACGGCCTTCGTCTGATCCGCCAATTTTGACGGCAACCACGGCCTTGCCAGCATCGCTGGCTTCTCCGCAGGCATCGATGAAATCGTCAACCCGAACGACCTGTTCCAGGTACAGCATGATCCCCTTGATTTGGGGCTGGCGCGCCATGAAACGAATATAATCCCCTGCACCCAAGCCAACCTGATTGCCTGCGGAGACAATATAGGAGGGGTTTAAGCCCCGCTCGGTCAGCATGCGGTTGAGCGCCAGACACAAGCCGCCCGATTGGGCAATGATGGCGGTCGGGCCAGATTCCAGTGTTTCCATGCCATCATCGGGCAGGGTGATGGCCCGGCTGGGGGCCGGTGCATTGCCCATGCAATTGGGGCCACAGACAGCAAGTCCGGTTTTATCGATAATTGCGGCAAGGCGTTTTGCCCGCTCGCGGCCTTTTTCGTTACCGCCTTCGCCAAAATCGCCAGCAAAGATAAGGGCGCTGCGGGCACCATGGGCGGCACCATCTTCCAAGACATTAAGGGCAATGTCGGCGGGGACAAAACAGATGATGTGATCAGGGGGCTCTGGCAGGGCATCAAAACCGGGAAAACAGGGGATGCCCCAAATCTCTTCGCGCTTTGGATTGATGGGGTAAATGCCACCGGGATAATCAAACCGTTTCAGATTGTTATAAACCCGCTCCGACCAGTGGCGGTCCCGGTCCGATGCGCCGACCATGACAATATTGCGGGGATGGAGGAGTGCTTCGACGTCATCGCGTGCCATGGTGCAGAAAAAATCCTGTCATTGTTTCGTTATTGTTGTTTGATGTTCATCGTAATTCTATGCTGCGGGGTGTGAACGCTGCAAGGAACGGTGACACAAAACAGGGAGTTTTTTTATGACACTGATCATCAACAACGATGATGTCCATGCCGTGCTAACCATGGAAGACACCATGGCGGCACTGGAAAAGTCCTATTTGGACCTGTCGGCCTCGCGCGCGGTGTGTCGCCCGCGCATCGATATTCAGATTCCCACATCAGACCCGGATAAAACGTATCAATGGGGCACCATGGAAGGGGGCTCCATGGATGGCTATTTTGCCGTTCGCATGAAATCCGATGTTGTTACCCAAGAAAACCACAACGGGATACCCACAGAAAATAAATACTGTGTGCGCCCGGGTCGTTGGTGTGGGTTGATCTTTCTGACCTCCATTAAAAATGGTGAGCCCTTGGCGCTTTTGAATGACGGGGTGTTGCAGCATATGCGCGTTGGGGCTGATGGGGGCATTGGTGCCAAATATATGGCTCGCGAAAACGCCGAAGTGATTGGCATGTTGGGATCAGGCGGCATGTCGCGCAGCCATATGGATGCCTTTATGGCGGTGCGTGACATTAAAAAATTACAGGTCTTTTCACCGACCAAGGCCAACCGGGAAAGTTTCGCTGCTGAAATGCGCGATAAATTCGAGATTGAGGTTGTGGCTTGCGATGCGCCCGAACAGGTCTATCGCGGGGCAGATATTGTCGCCGCATTAACCGATGCCACGGTGCCCGTTACCGATGGCGCCTGCATTGAGGCGGGTACCCATGTGGTGGTCATTGGTGGTTCGGGTGCGCCTGATGACACCACAATTGAAAAAATTGATCGGTCTTTGCGATTTGGCAATGCGCCCCAACCGTGGGGGCTTCCTGAATTTGGCAAGGGAAAGTCACGGCTGACCTATGCTGCCATGACCCCCGAAATTGCTGAAACGCGTCTGTCGCCTGATGGCAAACGCGGGGGTCGCACAGCAGTGGCCGAAGACCATCTGGTGTGGTTGGCCGATGTTCTTTCAGGTGATGCCAAGGGCCGCGAAAGTGATGATCAGATTACCTATTCGGAACGGGGCAATTTACAAGGCGCGCAGTTTTACGCGGTGGCGGGCAGGGCCTATGAACTGGCCCGCGATGCAGGTCGGGGCCGGGAAATTCCCACCGACTGGTTTTTACAAGACATAAGGGATTAAGCGCCATGACACTTTTCATAAACAACGACGTTGTGGCACAGGTTCTGACCATGACGGACACCATTGCGGCATTGGAAAAATCCTATCACCAATTGGTGCGGTCTCAATCGGTTTGCAGGCCAAGGGTCGATATCCAGATCCCGACGCCGGAAGAAGATAAAATTTACCAATGGGGCAGCATGGAAGGCGGATCAACGCAAGGCTACTTTGCCATTCGCATGAAGTCTGATGTCATTTTCGAAGAAAGCTATAACGGCGTCGTCACTCAGGATAAATACTGTACTAGGCCCGGCATGTATTGCGGGTTGATCTTGTTGACCAGCACCGAAAATGGCGAGCCTTTGGCGTTTATCAATGATGGCGTGTTGCAGCATATGCGCGTTGGGGGGGATGGCGGCATTGGCACCAAATATATGAGCCGCGAAAATTCTGAAACCGTCGGGATGCTCGGTTCCGGCGGCATGGCCCGGACCCATATGGACGCCATCATGTGTGTGCGCGACATTAAAAAGCTTCAGGTGTTTTCACCAACGCCTGCCAACCGCGAAGCCTTTGCCGAGGAAATGCGTGCAAAATACGGTCTGGAAGTGACGGTCTGTGACAATCCGCGCGATGTTTATCGGGGTGCAGACATTGTTGCCGGCGTTACCGATTCTGCGGTGCCTGTTTTGAATGGGGAATGGGTTGAGCCGGGGACCCACATTATCAATGTTGGTGGCGGTGGGGGAAAACCCGATCAGGCGACCCTTGATAAGGTGGATGTTTATTTCCGCTTTGGCGATGCGCCGGGCCCATGGGGAGAGCCGGATATGGAGCTGGGGGATGAATACATCACCTATGCTGCCCAGCCCGAGTTTAATTCCAATTTCAAGATGAAGCGTTCAGGGAAACGGGGCCATGCGGCATCCCTGCCCGGATGCATGATCACGTTCAAAGACATTATCGAAGGCACCAATCAGGGCCGCACCGATGCGTCACAGATCACCTATTCGGAACGCGGCAATCTACAGGGCGCACAGTTCTGGGCAGTCGGTGGGGTGGTCTATGAAAAGGCCAAAGCCGAAGGGCTGGGCAATGAAATCCCAACCGAATGGTTGTTGCAAGACATCCGGGATTAAGCCTGATTTACGGCACCGTTGGTCTTAGGGCACCGTTGGGACTGATATCGCTTTCTTTGGGATGAGCACGGTCACGACCAAAATGGCCAGACACCCAGCCAGAACATAGAACAGCCAGCTTGGGTTGCCTGAATCCAGAATCCAGCCAAAAATAACGGGCGCCGATGCGCCCCCAAAGGCCGCCCCCGTTGCCACCATGCCAATGGCCTTGCCAAAAGATTCGCGCGGGATAACGGCGCGCATCAGCATATCGCGAGCGGGGCGCAATGCGCCCTGAAACAAACCGATGAAGCTCATCAAGATGATGATGGCAAACAATGGCATGGTCAGGGTGCCCAGCAGGATCAAAAGAACGCCGGAAGAGACTAATACGGTTACTGCCAGAAAGGTATGGCGTGGCGTTTTGTCGACGATGAAGCCACCACCCAGCACCCCGATGGCGCTGGCGACCAGATAGACCGTCAAGGCACCGGAGGCCACGGTTAAGGGGGTGTTGTGTAGTTCAGCCAGTGCCGCAACGATAAAGGAATGGATGCCGTGGGTGCCCAGAGCATTGAAAATGAAAAAGACAAAAAAGACCATTAAAGACCCTGATGCCAGGGACCGAATTTCCTGAAAAAACCCGAGACCGCCCGGCGGTTTTTTGCCGATGGAATCATCGCGCACGTTCTTCCATTGGGTCATTAATCCAAAGGTGACAATGATGCCAAGGACGCCGGCGATGACCACGGCGACGCGCCATCCCCACAACAAGGCAGACGTCACCAACAGGGGCGGGGCGACCACCCGCCCGGCATGGCCTGCAAACATATTGATTCCAAAGGCCCGCCCGATCCACGCCGAAGGCATGGATGCGTTGATAATGGTGTAATTGGATGGCCGCATGGAGGCAATGCCAATGCCAAAGGTGACCATCAAGGGCATGGCATACCAGAAGCTGGGGATCACCGCGAGCAAGGCAACACTGATGGATAGAATAAACAGGCCCGTGACCAAAACGATCTTGCCGCCAATGCGATCAACCATGAAGCCGACAGGAATTTGGAAGAATCCGGTGGTGATGGATCGCGTTGAGAGCAAAAGTCCCAGAAAGGTATAGCTGACGGCAAACTCGACTTTAAGAAAAGGAATGAGTGCGGGCAGGCACAGGATATAAAAATTTGAAAGCGCGTGTCCCGTGCTGATCAGCGCCAGAATGCGAACGCTTTGCTTGTGTTCAGCCCGTGAAAGTTCGGTGTCAGTTTCGCTCATTTAACTTCCGGTGTTCGTTTTACAGACCAGAACAGCCCGCATTGATTGGGCGCAGAATATGCGCGTATGGGGTGTCGGCCCGGGTTAGCGCCGGGGTGCCATGGTCCCGCCGGGCGCAGATTTGGCCGCAGTGGGCGAAATGGTGAAATTGACTTCTGAGCCGCCCAAAGAGGTGCCGGCGATCAAAACCGTGGTGGCGCGTTGGCCACGGGTATAGGTCAGGATAGAGACTTTTGACCGCGCCCGGGTTACTTCTTGCCAGCCAAACCCCGGCATTTCACGGGAATAAAATTCAAAAATTTGCTGTGCATTGGTTGATGTGGTGAAAACCAGACGGCCAATCCACGCGTCCTTGGGCCCTAGAATCAGGCTGCGTTCGACATTCATAGTGGCTTTTTGGGGAATGGGAATGTCTGGAAAACGGGCAAGATCGCCCTGTTCACCCTTGGGGAGGGATCCGCTATTAGAGGCCTTTATATCAGTACTCAGGCCGGAACAGGCGCCAAGGGAAAGCGTTATAATTCCCGCAAATGATATATAACATATTGTTTTTAATGATATTATTTTCATTGCCCTTATTTTCTCCAGGCTGAAGGTTGTGTATTTGAGGGTTGGCATTACTGGACATTTGCGCATGATATACATATATTAGCGAGTGTAGATGCCCCACAAGAGGCATTACACAAAAATCGTATGATATAAATTTTACCCATTTTTCGCGGCCCGTTTTTTGCTGGTGGCGAAACCGTTGTCCAGCCTCACGTTTACGTCTTTTTAACGGGTCGTAAAAATAAGCAAAAAAGGGGTTTGACAGGGGTGCATAGGGCGGCGTATAACCCGCTCCTCCGATGAACACCGGCACCGATTAGTTGGTTCTCAGGATTTGTTGGAACGCTCTTTGTTATTGTTAAGAGGAAGGGATACGCAGGCGGCGGCGTGTTGAATAAACATGCCAACGCAAGCGTATTTGCAAATTGAACACATACGTTTGTGAGTGGACAGACCTCAACTTGAGAGTTTGATCCTGGCTCAGAACGAACGCTGGCGGTAGGCCTAACACATGCAAGTCGAACGAAGGCCCGGAGCTTGCTCCGGTGTCCTTAGTGGCGGACGGGTGAGTAACGCGTGGGAATTTGCCTTTCAGTACGGAATAACTCCGGGAAACCGGTGCTAATACCGTATACGCCCTACGGGGGAAAGATTTATCGCTGAAAGATGAGCCCGCGTCTGATTAGCTTGTTGGTGAGGTAATGGCTCACCAAGGCGACGATC